>JAILPU010000037.1 GCA_024699395.1 Lachnospiraceae bacterium
CGGTACTCTGCGCATCGCCTTCTTCAGTGACGGTGTCGGAGGTTTCATCCTGTGGTTTGGTGCCTTCGGGATTTTCTTCGTCAGAGGCAGTTTCAGCTTCCTGATTCTCATTAATATAGGAATTTTTGATATCTATCTGAAGAGCATTGAGCTCCTCGATCTCGCTTTCACTTAAAGGCTCCGTCATGGGAATATTAAGATACGGCAAAACCTCTGTGAGAATGTTTCTCACTATTCTGGTGGCAAACTTCGCATCATCCTGGCGGATGTAATTGGGTCTGTCAACCACGACGTAAATAGCTATCTCCGGGTTATCTGCAGGGGCATATCCTATAAAGGAAACAACGTACTCGCCGCTGTCACGGGGAATGGTCTGCGCCGTTCCCGTCTTGCCGCCTATCATGTATCCTGCAGGGCGCGCCGTCTTACCGGTTCCTCCCTGACCCACCACAACCTGCTTGGTGTATTTTCTGATAAGAGCGCTTGTCTCCTCGGAAACAGTCTGTTTCAAAAGCCTGGGCTCTATATTTTTAACGCAGGCACCGGAGGAGTTGGTTATCTTGCTCACAAGATGGGGTTCGTAGTAATAACCTCCGTTTACAAGAGAACAGAAACCTGAAATCAGCTGGATCATGGTAACGTTAAAGCCCTGTCCGAAGCTGTTGACCGCAAGATCCACAGGTTTCATCTCATCGGCAGGATAAACAAGACTTGCGGTTCTTGCTTCACCTGCAAGATCCACATTTGTCTTTAAACCAAAATTAAAAATATTCTGGAATTTGGAGAACTCCTCCGCCCCCAGGGTCTGGGCTATTTTCATAAGAGCCACGTTGCAGGACCAGGCGATGGAATTTTCAACAGATACAGCTCCGTCACCGTTTCTGTTATGACATCTTATCTTCTGTCCGCCGTACTCAAGATATCCTCCGCAGTCATAAACCTCATTTCCGGTTATGGCACCGGCCTCAAGAGCCGCCGCAACAGTGAAGGTCTTGGCAGTGGAACCGGGCTCATAGGTATTGGAAATGCAGTAATTTTTCCAAAGGTTGTTAAGATTAAGCATCATGGATTCGTCATCCATGGAAGCAAGAACCGAATCATTAATAGCGGTATCTGTTATATCGTTCTCCATGTATCCCGCTGCATTTTCATGCTGAGTGATAAGCATCTGCCCCTTAAGGCTCTCGGGATTTCTGGGATCGTTAAGATTATAGGTAGGGCAATCGGCCATGGCGAGGATATTTCCCGTATTGACCTCCATAATAATGCAGCCTAAGTTCTCTGCGCCGTTACCTTCTCTTGCGTTGTTTTTGTATTCCTCGTTAAATTTGTTAAGATACTTCTCCACTATGGACTGAATATTGGCATCGATAGTGGAATGGATGTTATATCCGTCGATAGCAGGCTTAACGGTTCTCTCAAGAGTGGAATCCTCATTGAGATAACCGAACTCTCTTCCCGCGGTTCCGTTTAATGTATCATTATAATATTCCTCAAGGCCGAACATTCCCACATTATCGGAACCTGTAAAACCGATAACGGAGGAAGCCAGGTTATTGTTGGGATATACTCTCTTGTACTCTTTTTCAAACCAGACTCCGGCAATCTTCTTGCCCTCATCCTTTGCAGCTTTCTCCAGTTCCTCATAACGGCTTACCTTATCATAGGAAAGTTTTTTGAGAGGAACGTAATACGCCGACGTGGGATTATCTGTGATATGCGCGGTTACCGCCGCCATATCCAGCTCTTCAAAAGCTTCTCCCAAAATACTTAATGTGGGTTCCATTGCATTGGGAGTATTGTTTAAAACCTTTGCATCTATTACCAGATTGTACTGCCTCTCATTGGTGGCAAGCTTGGTTCCCTTTGCATCAAGAATATCCCCTCTTTTGAAGGGGATGGTAACGGAATCATATTTCTGCTGGGCCAAAACCTTCTTTTCATATTCTGTCCCGTGAGTTTTGTTGATCCATATTATCCTGGCGCATAATCCTGCAAAAGCCAGCAGTACTATTACTACAAGTACTGCCAGCTTCATCTGTCTGGTCCTTCCGAATTCACTATATCTTTCTCGTTTATTCACAGCCACACTCAGTCTCCTGATGCCTTTCGCATATAATCGTTACCCTGCTTTTTGAAGGTCACGATCTGTCCCTGATCGGCATATTTCATGCCCAGTTCGCTAATGGCAATCCTTCTGATCTCTTCAAGATCTATACTGTTTTCTATGCGGCCAAGCTCTTCATCGTTGGCAAGTCTCAAATCGTTGAGTTTACTCTCCATCACAGCTATCTGCCTGGTCTTGTTGACAAGCTCACTTGTCAACCTTATATAGTGTACCAAAATTAAACCGCTAATGCAAATGGCAACCATGATAAATAATGCAGCCCAAATATTGATAACTTTGTGCCTTACTGTTGCCTCCGCAGCAGGTGCCGTTACGGGTGCGGTCTCTATAGCTTTCTTGATTTCCTGCTTTTTAACCTCGCTTCCGTAAACATAATCTGTATATCTGCGGTATTCAATTCTGTTCTTCATTACAATCCTCCCTCATTACTCCCTTTTCAAAAACTCTCAGTTTTGCGCTTTTAGATCTGGGATTCTCCTCCATCTCCCCCTCTGACGGAGTTATGGGTTTACGGGTTACTGTTTTTCCCTTTGATACTCTGCCGCATACGCACACGGGAAATTCTTTGGGGCAGATACAGGGGTTTTCCATTTCTTTATAAAAATTCTTTACTATTCTGTCTTCCAGTGAATGAAATGTTATTATCGCCAGTCTTCCGCCGGGATTTAACATATCTATGAAATCTTCAAGAGCTCTTTTTAAAACTCCCAGTTCGTCGTTACACTCAATGCGCAATGCCTGAAACGTCTGTTTGGAAGGATGTTTGTTAACTCTCATCTTTGCCGGAATGGCAGCTTTTATAATCTCGTTTAATTCAAATGTGGTTTCGATAGGCTTTTCGGTCCTTCTCTTTGAAATGTGTTTTACGATATTTGCGGCAAATTTTTCTTCGCCGTAATCTCTTATGATTCTTATAAGTTCTTTTTCGGGATAAGTATTTACGATTTCTTTAACGCTTAAGCTTTGACTTTGGTCCATCCTCATATCGAGAGGAGCGTCAAATCTGTAGGAAAAACCTCTTTTTCCGTTGTCAAACTGATATGAGCTTACTCCCAGGTCCAAAAGAATTCCGTCCACCTTCGAAATGCCCAATTCTTCAAGAACCGCCTTGGCATTTACGTAATTGCTTTTGACCACCATGGCCCTGTCCCCGAATTTCTTAAGCCTTTCGGTGGCTACCTTAACAGCATCCTCGTCCTGATCTATTCCGATATATCTTCCCTCGCTAAGTTTCTCCGCTATAGCCGATCCGTGTCCTGCCCCTCCGCAGGTCCCGTCGACATATATACCATCCGGTTTTATGTTAAGCTGTTCAATTGTCTCATGAAGCATTACCGAATAGTGTGAGAATTCCATTGCCTTATCCTTAAATACTGAGTCCGAGATCTATCATTGCCTGGGTTACTTCATCCATATCCACATTGGAAACACTGTTTTCGTATCTCTCTTTATCCCATATCTCAACTCTTTTTCCCACTCCCACCAACACCACGTCTTTGGCGAGTCCTGCGAATTCTCTGAGATTCTGGGGAAGAAGTATTCTGCCCTGCTTGTCAAGCTCGGCTTCTGTGGCACCGGAGAAGAAGTATCTTGCGAAAATTCGGGTCTGTTTAACGGTTACGGGAAGGTCTTCAATCTTTTTCTGGAACTCTTCCCAGCCCTCATTGCAGTGCACAAACAGGCAGCCGTCCATTCCCCTTGAGACAATGAACTCGTTGCCCAATGCCTCTCTGAACTTAGCGGGAATGATCAACCTGCCTTTGGGGTCAATTGTATGGTTATATTCACCCATGAACATTCCCATCACCACCATTCTTGTGACCGGAGGATTCGCAATCCCCCACTTTCTATCACCTTGTCACCACTTTCTACCACTTTTAAGGTAATTTTATACTTATTTTGGGAATTTGGCAACCTCTCTTTACCCCGAAAAAACCCGAAAACAACGCAAAAAAACACCCTTTCCGAAAGGAAAAGGTGTTTATCTACTATATCTTGTATTTAGCTGTGAGATGTGTCTATATATTGTTTATTTAGCAACTGTTTCGTTGATTGTATTTTTTTTGTTTTTTCCCATACGAATCCGCACAACCACATCCGTAATAACAGAAAGGGCTATCATTACCAAAGAAAGCGCCAAGGAAACAGGGATTCCCGTATTTCCTATAAGAAGCTGATCCGTTCTCAGGCTTTCAATTATGGCGCGCCCCACTCCGTATCCCGCAAGATACAAAAGTGCCACTTCACCGTCAAACTTCTTATGTTTAAAATAGATAAGCATAAGAATCAAAAGTCCCAGATTCCACAGACTCTCGTAAAGAAAAGTGGGGTGAACCGTAATATAATTTGCACCGGTTTTGGCAACATGTTCCCACATGGTCTCGGTAATCTCGTTGGCTCTCACCGCCTCAATGGGAAGGCTCATGGACAAAAGCCCGTTACTGTATTCCCCGAAGCACTCTCTGTTAAAGAAATTGCCCCAGCGGCCTATTACCTGTCCCAGCACCAGTCCGCAAAATGCGGTATCCATAAGAAGGAAGGGATTCTTCTTTTTAATCTTTCCGAATACGAAGAGAGTTACGATTGCTGTCAAAACTCCTCCGTAAATGGCAAGTCCCCCATTCCTTATATTTAAAATCTGTAAAAGATCGTCCTTGTAGCTGTCCCAGGAAAATATCACATAATAAAGTCTTGCTCCCAAAACAGATAATACGATGGTCCAAATGGACAAATCCCAATATGTATCCGGATCCTGGCCGCTCTTTTTGGCAACCTTTACCGCACATAAAAGCCCCAAAAGCATTCCCACAGATATCACCACTCCGTACAGAGCAATCCTAAGTCCAAACACGTTGAAACTCTTGGGGACATTTCTAAGGTAAATGCCCAATTTTTCAAATGCTATATCGGTACTGTTCATCGCCTACCTCTATACATTAAATCTAAACAGAATAACGTCTCCGTCTTTTACAACGTACTCCTTGCCTTCCATTCCCACAACGCCCTTTTCTCTTGCGGCGCTTAAAGAACCAAGTTCAAGAAGATCCTTGTAATTAACAACCTCTGCCTTAATAAATCCGCGTTCGAAATCAGTGTGTATTTTACCTGCTGCCTGAGGAGCTTTAGTTCCTTCCTTAATGGTCCAGGCTCTGCACTCATCCTCACCGGCAGTCAAGAAGCTTATAAGTCCCAAAAGTTTGTAACTTGCTTTGATAAGTTTTTCAAGACCGGACTCTTTAAGACCCAAGTCTTCCAAAAACATTTCCTTCTCGTCATCCTCAAGTTCCGACATCTCCTGCTCAATCTGAGCACAGATAACAAATACCTCGCTGTTGTTGGCCGCAGCGTACTCTCTTACCTTGGCAACCATCTCATTGCTTACCGCATCATCGGCAAGATCATCTTCAGCAACGTTTGCCGCGTATATAACAGGTTTTGCGGTGAGAAGATTATACTCTTTAAACAAAGCCTTCTCATCGTCATCTTCTATTGTCATGCTTCCCGCGGGCTCACCTTTTTCAAGGGTCTCCTTGATTCTCGTAAGAAGCTCTGCTTCCTTGGCATAGGTCTTGTCAATGCGGGCACTTTTACCCACTTTGGCAAATCTTCTCTCAACCACTTCAAGGTCTGCAAAAATAAGTTCCAGATTAATGGTCTCTATATCTCTTAAAGGATCCACACTGCCGTCCACGTGTATTACGTTGGTATCCTCAAAACATCTCACAACGTGAACAATGGCATCAACCTCACGGATATTTGCCAAAAACTGGTTACCCAGTCCCTCGCCCTTGGAGGCGCCCTTTACGAGCCCGGCTATATCAACGAACTCAATAACCGCAGGAACAACTTTCTTGGTATTATATAGTTCTCCCAGCTTCTTTATCCTGTCATCGGGGACAGGAACCACGCCCACATTGGGATCTATTGTGCAAAAAGGATAGTTGGCCGATTCTGCTCC
>JAILPU010000066.1 GCA_024699395.1 Lachnospiraceae bacterium
ATATGATACACATATAAAGAGATCGGGGGCCTTTTTAGATGCGATATGCACCGGCAAATTATGATATCGCAGTAATTACAAAGTAATCGCTACAGTAATCCATGATAAAAATGAAGCCGCAGTAATCCATGACAAAAACGATTGACTTTGCTATAGTCATAACTTAAAATCAAACAGATGCAATTTTTTACCATTAAAATGGAGACACGAATGTACGGAGAGAATGAAAACGGATTCACAGGTTCCGGTGGATTATATGATGCCAACGGCAATAACAGATTCAAGGTAGGAAACGCATTTGGTGCAAACACCGGAAATAACGGTAACACCGGAGCAAATGTAAATCCCGAATTTAACGGTACCATGGGATTTGGTGCAAACCCCGGATATAACCAAAATGCGGGTTTTAACACCAATAATGGATATTATGACAATAACAGAAACGGTGTATTTGGACAGGCGCAGCAGACGACCAACGAAGAAGAAGTACAGTTAAGAACCAAAGCCAAGGAACAGGGAGAGAAGCTTGGAAAAGTATTTAAGTTCCACATCGCTATATTAGTAAGTGCGGTTGTGCTTTTTATAGCATTATGTATTGTGGGGGCAGCTGTATTTCAAAGCGACGGTATTGAAGAAACTTTTATTTTATGGGGGATTTTTCTGATTGTTACTTTTGTATTGCAATTTAAATTGTTTGGTACCGTTAAATCTATGGCGGTTTTCAATGATGAATACAGAGAGGTCGGAAAATATTATATGGCTTTTGGTGCAACGTGCGTGGCGTGCGTAGTGGTGGGATATGTGTCTATATTCATTCCTATGTTACTTATTCTGATTCCTTTTATATTTGTTTTGGGATCGATTTTTGCCGGCGCCGGAGCTATAAAATTTATGTCAGCGGTTTCAAGAGAAATAATTCCTTATAAAGCAAGTCTTTCAAATCCTTGGGATATCTTAGTCGGTTTTCAGAAAGTTCATTTGGTGATATATATCGGCGCACTGATTTTACAGTTTTTGGGCATTAATTGCACAGGGGTATTGTCTGTTGTAGCCGGACTGGCGTTTGTAAGAGATATCTGGTATCTTGTATTGCTCAGTGAGTCCGCAAATGCAATGAAAAGATTCTAAGCAGTATACATAACAGAATAATATCCCGATTATCAGGCTCTCATCTCTTCAATATGGTAAACATATTCAAGGGTTTTGAGGGCCTCTATTATTTCTTTGTGAGTCTTGTATTTCTTGAGTTCGCCGCTGGTGATGGAGAGGGCAATGGAATAAACCGAGAGCCCTGAGTTAACATAGGCGGGGTTTAATTCGATGTCGTCGATAATGATTCCCAGCTTTCTGATAGTGGTAACAAAATCCTGAAGGTAGGCGGAACTCTTTAATTCCAGATGAATCTCAAAATGGTTTGATCTGTTTTTGAGGAAATGTTCAATGGTGGGGAAAATATTGAGGGTGCAAAGAAGACTTATAAAACCGATAATGGCAATGGTCAGCTGCCCCATGCCGCAGGCCATGCCCAATATTACGCAACACCACAGAGCCACGGAAGTGGTCAGTCCTTTGATCTGATTTCTTGATGAAAAAAGAATACAGTTTATGCTTATAACGGCGCCGGCAATAATTGCGGCACCGGATAATACAGGCAGGAAAGTAAATGAACCGGTACCGTTACCCAAAAGAGATTCCCTTAAATATTCGTCGCAGAGAGCCGCGAGGGTGGGAGCCATTGTCATAAGCATAAAGGTTCTGACACCGGCGGAATGCCTTTTGGTGGCGCGCTCACAGCCTACAATTGCTGAAAAAATAAGGGCAATCAGGATACGTAATATTACCGAGCAGATATTGAGGCTTGTGGCCCAACTGCCTAAAAGATTCGTAAAGGGATCGGAAAGAGACGGATTCATTGTAATTGTCCTCCTTGGAGTTTTATTTATGTCTTCTGTTTGCGGACACCCGGTGGGCACGTTTCGTCTATCGGCGCGTTTGGTTTGGTACTGCTGTTTGCGGGCGTTTGCAGCATCGCGTATGCGTTTCGGTCGTTGACGTGCGCGTTATTTATGCCTTCTGTTTACGGGACCGGGGCGGAAATAGGGATTGATAAGTTCGTATTGTTCCTCGGCCGCCGAGGTAAATGCCTGTTCTTCTTCGGAGATGGAATGCTCCGGGATTTCTTTCTGTATTGCGTTGATGCGCTCTATCAAAAGTTCCAGAGACGTCTTGGGATTGCCTTCGTTGTCGGTGGTGCTCACCTCCACCAGGTCTTCAATCTTTTTGGAATAAGAACCCGACAGATAAAGGGAAAGTTTCCCACAGGCCGGTCCGATAAGCTCATACAGTACGCTTGAAGCAAGGATTATGGTGGAGAGTGCAATGCCTGCTTCTCCGCCGAGAGTTCTTGCACCTAAAGCGGCAAGACCGATGGCCACACCCGCCTGGGGTATCAGGGCGAGTCCCAGGTAATTTCTTACTTTGGCAGGCTTCTTTATGAGATGACATCCGATAAAGGCCCCCAAGTATTTACCCAGTATTCTTATTAAGAAGTACAGCACGCCGATAAGAATAAGGGGAGTTTTGCCCACGGCTCCAGAAGGGTGTATAAGGGCGTTAAGATCAAAGGATATTCCCGACCGTACAAAGAAAAGAAGGAGTATGGGCGGGGAAAAATAATTAAGCTGCTTAAAGAGCTTATCGTTGTCGGTTAGATTGATGTAAACCGTACTCATGGACATGCATCCAAGTAAAGGCGAAACGTCAAGAGCGGTGCATACTCCGCAGAAAGCAAGGATGAGGGCGATGGAAATAATAAGCCTGTTGTCCTTGGATTTTTTCTGAGCCAAAAACAGTTTCAGTATCCAGCCGAAGAATCCACCCAACGCCATTACTCCGATGTTGATGATAATGGGCTTTATTATGGTTACGCCGTTTAAACCTGTCTGAGAGAGGCTTGATACGGCAATTGATATTGCGATGGAATAAGAAACCAGACCCACGATATCGTCCAGAGCCACAACCTGTAATAGGGTTTCCACAAAGTCCCCCTTGGCTTTTGTCTGCCTGATGGTCATTACCGTTGAGGCAGGGGCCGTGGCACTCGCAAGAGCTGCTAACACAACGCTGAAAGCAAGATTTAGTCCAAGGATATAATAGGTCAGGATAAATATCAAAAGAGATGCGAGCAATGCTTCAAACAGCGTAACGATGATTACTTTGGCACCGTTCTTTTTAAGAGTTTTAATCCGGAAAAATTCTCCCGTGCTGAAAGCGATAAAGGCCAATGCTATATCCGGCAGAAAATCACTTCCCTTTGTAATCGATTCCGGAATCAGGTTGAGTCCAAAGGGACCTATAAGAATTCCCGTGATAATATATGCCGTAACATTGGGAAGCTTTAATTTGCCCGTGATACGGCTCATGACAAAACCGGCAAAGAGCATAATGGCAAGGGAAATTATCACCATTTTGGCCGAGGTGTATACTGTTGGGTAATCGGGATAAAGGTATTTGATCATGGGTGCCTCCATGGGTTTTACTTTTGATCCTTATACCTTAAATCTTATCATGTGACAGTGTAAAAATACAGAAAAAAGAATAATGAGAAATAAAATAAGCTGTGAATTCAAAAAATGCTTCCTGAATTCACAGCTTTTGTTTTAACTTTATTTAAATCTTAGTCAGCTTTCTTTTCCTTGTTGTTTACCTTGGGAATCATTACAAGTGAAACGATAAGTGCAACGATGTAAAGGGCTACTGTAAAGAAAAGTACTGCCTGGTAGCCTTCGGGATTAACCGTTGCAGCCTGTCCGTTTGAAAGAGTGATCTCTTTAAATTCGCCTACGCGGTTAACGATAGCTGTAGCAATCTGGTTACCTGTGAGACCTGCGATAGCCCATGCTGAGAGGCACATACCGTGAACCGCTGATATGGACTTCATTCCGAAGTGGTCTGACAAAAGTGTGGGAACATTGGAGAAACCTCCGCCGTAACCTGCGTTTACCATGATAAGAAGAGCTATGCAAAGGAATGAAAGAGCCTTAACATCACTACCGTTAACAATACCCTTTGTAACGATGGTAGCACCGGTAAATGCGATGGAAAGAATGAAAATAAGTTTGTAGATTGTGTTTCTGTCCTTAAAGGTATCAGCCCATGCTGAGAAACCAAGTCTTCCGAGAGCATTTGCAATAGCTGTAACAGAAGCAAGGGTTGCACAAAGACCTACGCTCAAA
Organism: Lachnospiraceae bacterium; assembly: GCA_024699395.1. Lineage (GTDB taxonomy): Bacteria > Bacillota > Clostridia > Lachnospirales > Lachnospiraceae > Acetatifactor. Next base: position 4,236 of record JAILPU010000066.1, read on the forward strand.
CCGATGGATTTGAAGATCATCTTTTCCTGAGAGATAAGTGCAAGACCGCATGCGATGTTGATGTAGAACATAATCCAGATACCGATGAAGGTCTTGTTACCGAATGCGGTTTTGAAGTTGGAACCGAGAGTTTTGAAGAATTCACCGATACCGGCCTTCTCGCCGTGGGCCTCAACCCAGTCGGAGGGCTTCTTGAGAAGAAGGTGACCGATAAACATCATTACACAGTAAACACCGCCCATAATAAAGAACATGGGAGCGGGATTGTTGTCGAATTTCTTTAAGATTGCCTGCATGATAGGGCTTGCGATGGCCTTTGCAAGACCGAAACCTGCAACTGCAAGACCTGTTGCAAGACCTTTACGATCCTTGAACCAAAGCATAAGTGTTTTTACAGGTGAGAGATATCCGGTTCCGAGACCGATACCCATTACACATCCGTAACATACAAAAATAAGAGGAAGTGATTTTATAGTAATGGCGAAGCCTGTACCTATCATACCAAGTGTGAAACATATGGTTGCAATAAGAGATGATTTGTGAATATCCTTTTCCACAACGTCACCTAAAAACGCTGCCGACATGCCGAGGAAGAAAATGGCAAGGCTGAATGCCCATTCGGTTGCACTCTTGGTGGCACCGATGTAATCGGCTATCTCCTGACTGAAGGTAGACCAGCAGTATACCGTACCGATACTGCAGTGAAGTAAGAGGGCGGGGATTGCGGCACGGATCCATTTGTTTTCCATAGCGCCCCCTGATCTTTTCTGTTCGCTCATTTTAGTTTGTCCTTTCTTTATTTCAGGTGCCTCGTTTGCACCGATTTCAACCTTTGAATTATACAATAAAGGGCTGAAAAAGTAAAGCACTTTGGCTTGACAAGAATTATCTGTATGTTAAACTTTACTTGTTTTATTATGGATGGCATTGAATCATGAAAAAACAGTTACTGCGTCAATGATTGTGCAGTAAACTTCGCGATTATATGATAATCGGTGGGAATTAGGGGAAATGGGTTAATCCCTATCAGAAAAAGGATTGCTTGTGGTTATTCGATAATCGTTGGGAATAGATAATAAAGTATTATTTAGGTTACTTCACAACAAGTGGGGAAAGGAAAAGACATGGCATATATTACCGCAAATGAGTTGGTTCTCGGCTATGACGGGAAGGAGATTCTTGAAGGTTTGTCCTTTGAGGTTAATCCCGGGGATTATCTGTGTATCGTCGGTGAGAACGGTTCGGGTAAGTCTACTCTTATGAAGACGTTGCTGGGACTTAATAATCCCATGGGCGGTAAGTTTGAATGGGGCGACGGGCTGAAAAAAACACAGATAGGTTATCTTCCTCAGCAGACCATAGTGCAGAGGGATTTTCCCGCATCGGTGGGTGAGATTGTATTAAGCGGCTGTCAGGGCCGTATGGGTCTTAGACCTTTTTACAGTAAAAGTGACAGGGCTCTGGCTGATAAAAATATGGAACTTATGGAAATCAAAGAGTTTGAGAAAAACTGTTACAGAGAGCTTTCGGGAGGGCAGCAGCAGCGTGTGCTTTTGGCGAGAGCCCTCTGCGCCACAGAGAAGGTGCTTTTACTCGATGAGCCGGTAAGCGGACTGGATCCCAAGGTTACTGCCGGAATGTACGATCTTATTGAAAAACTTAACAAGAGCGGAATCACGATAATAATGATTTCTCATGATATTATTGCGGCGGTAAAATATGCTACCCACATTCTTCACCTTGGGGGAGAGATATACTTCGGCACCAAAGAGGAATATATTGCAAGTTCTGTGGGCAAACGTTTTTTGTCTTTGGAAGGAGGTATGTAAAGATGGCTGATCTGTTAAATTACTTTTCATACCCCTTTGTAAAATATGCATTTATCACAGGAATTCTTATAGCTCTCTGTGCATCACTTTTGGGAGTGACATTGGTTCTGAAGCGATTCAGCTTTATAGGTGACGGTTTGTCCCACGTGGCTTTCGGAGCCATGGCTGTGGCAGCAGTTTTGAAAGTGAGCAATTTCACTTATCTTGTTCTTCCAATAACAATGCTCTGCGCTGTGCTTTTACTTAGAGCGGGACAGAATACCAAGATAAAAGGAGATGCGGCTGTGGCAATGATTTCCGTTGGAGCTCTGGCCTTCGGTTATCTTCTTCTAAATATTTTTGCCAAGTCCTCAAACCTGTCCGGAGACGTGTGCTCCACCCTTTTCGGATCCCCCTCAATTTTGACGCTTAAAGAGAACGAAGTGTGGTTCTGTGCCGGATTATCGGTTTTTGTGGTGGTATTCTTTCTTTTCTTCTATCACAAAATATTTGATGTCACCTTTGATGAAAATTTTGCAAGATCATGTGGTATAAAAGTCGACGCATACAATCTCCTGATAGCAGTTATCACAGCGATTATCATTGTGGTTGCAATGAATCTGGTGGGATCATTGCTTATATCCGCATTAATTATATTCCCGGCCCTGTCTGCCATGAGGCTCTTTAAAAGTTTTAAGGCGGTTACGATATGCTCCGTTGTTATTTCCGTTATTTGTGCGGCAGCGGGAATGTTGATTTCCATCGGCTGCTCCACTCCCGTTGGCGCCACCATTGTTGCCACGGATGTTGTGGTTTTTGCAATGTGCGTTTTGATTGGAAAGTTGTGTGGCAGAAGTTAAAGCGAATCCAAATAATTTGTTTTATTAATGAATACATGAATTTTGAGAACATAAGCTCAAGGCGTAGGGTTTATGTTCTTTTTATGTAAATATAAAAGTTTTTCGAAAGTCCCAAATATGTTTAGAGCACGGGATGAAACAGCGTACCTTAATATTATATTAAATAATTGCAAAAACCATGGGAAACGGATATAATTTATTTTGTATGTGTATGCGCCGAAGGGCGTTTTGTGTTCTTTTGAGGAGGAATAAAGAATGAAAAAATCAGTAAAAACCATAAAATGTCTTGTGTTGTGCATGGTTATGGCATTAAGCCTTGTAACCCCTAAAACTGAGGCAAAAGCCGCTTCTTTGGGAAGTACTTACGTAAAGCAGGTATTTGATGCCGATTACTATTACAATACCTATCCCGATGTTGCTCAGGCGATGGGCAATAATTACAACAAGCTTTACAATCATTATGTTAAATTCGGAATGAACGAAGGCAGAAATGCAAGCGCCGGCTTTAATGTTAATACGTACAGAAACAATTACGACGATCTTGATAAAGCATTTGGCAATGATATGAATTCCTATTTCAAGCACTATGTTGAATACGGAATGGCAGAGGGAAGAAGTGCAGATCCCGGAGAAGCTACTGTTGTTGCATATAAGAACGGCCCCACTGCAAACGTAATAGGAACATATTCCACCAAGTTCAGCACCAAGATAAAGAGAGCCATCAATGTAAGAAATGCGGCTTCACAGATAAACGGAAAGCTTGTTGAGCCCGGAGAGACATTTTCATTCCTTGGAAGCATTCTCCCCAGAACGGAAGCAAACGGTTATGTTGTGGCACCTATCTTCGTAAATAAGCAGATTTCCGAAGGCCTCGGAGGAGGAATCTGCCAGGTTTCTTCCACTATACATGCGGCAGTAAAGGGAACTGATTGTACCATAGTTGAGAGACATGCACACTCACTTCCCGTTTCATATATACCTGAGGGATGGGACGCAACAGTGTCTTCACCCAGCCTAGATTTCAGATTTAAAAATACCTATGATTCAACTATCAAGATTTCCATTACGGCAGATAACGGTGTGCTTTCTGTTACATTGTCACTGCTTTAATCATTATCCATCTGATTATTTAAGATTTTCTTAATTATAACGGGCAAAGGTTGACTGTATTGCCCGTTATGTTATGCTATGCTAAGTGTTTTGGCTAAAGATATTTTCGGAGGCATTATGAACAACAGAAGTGGTAAAAAGAAAAAAGGAACCCGCGAAAGAAGACACAACTTCCATAACTGGGAGGGGTTTGAACAGGAAGCGGTTTTTGAAGATGATTTCGATATAGATGAATCCGAATATATTCTTCCCGGTGAGGAGGGATATGACGAGTACGGTTATGAGATTTCCGGTGCACAGAGCGAGGAAGTTCAATATACCGCAGATGAAGAGGCAGTACCCGAAGTTTCCGAACCTGAATACATTGAGGAAGTAACACCTTCCAAGAAGAAAAAAAGACTGGGCAGAAAAGAGAAGAACAGGAAAAAGGCTGAAGTTGCAAGTGAAAATGCAGCTTACGTCGAGGAGACTGTATACGATAATGGTAATACCGCGGATTCGGAATATGTTAACGCAGAAGGTGCATCCCGCGATGATGCCAATGCAGAGAATGTATCCTACGATGGAAGCAGTGCTGAGCGTGCAGCCTACGATAACGTTAATGCCGAGAGCACATCATATGACAATTCTGCTTATGATGCCGAAAATTACGAAGCCGAAGCCTACGAAGACGGCACCTACGAAGACGGCACCTACGAAGACGGCACCTATGAAGATGCTGCTTACGAAGACGGTGCTTCCTATGAGGGCGGTATTTTCGATGAGGAGATTGAAGGAGAGTATTGCAGCGAGGATG
>JAILPU010000213.1 GCA_024699395.1 Lachnospiraceae bacterium
GCGCAAGTGGGTATTCACCTTATGAAGGTATTGTAAGTCCTGCATATACTGTGCTTTCACCAAATACTGATGTGGTTGATTCAAAATGTATTTCTTATTTATTTAAGCGGTCAGATATGACTCATGTTTTTCAAATTAATTCTCAGGGAATCACGTCAGATAACTGGAATCTCAAATATCCTGCATTGAGTGAGATTGAGATAAGCGTTTCACCTTATTTGGATGAACAACGTCTTATTGCGGATTTTTTAGGTCGAATTGATAATCTTATTACTCTTCATCAGCGTCAGTTGCAAAACTGTTTTTTATTTTCGCCAGCAGTGCATCGAGAGCCCTCGATGCTCCTTTCCTGTTAAACAAAAAAGAGCCCCAGTCACAAGGACTGAGGCTTATTGTAAAAAAGTTGTTGATTTAACAAGGGCCGCCTTCGGCACCGTGGAAGGCTCCTGCAGGATATTTCCAATCGGATTGATATATATCATTGGTTGAAAAATCTCCTGTTATCAGGGATTTTAAAGCTTTTTTGTCCCCGTGATAGACGCAGGAGTCTGTGTTTTTGATAAAGCTTTCAAGATCACATTTGTTGTCCAGGGTGAATCCTAAGACCTCTTCATCTTTCTTTAGCGCTTCCCATTCATTGGGGTATAGTTCTTTTATGCCGGCAAAGTGTTGAGGTGTTGAAAAGATGCAGCATGCACATGAACAACGGTTCCAGCCACATGAATAACAAGGATGTGGTCTAATATGATGTCTTTTGATAATCTCCCATACATCTTTTTCGGACCAGTTAAGCACGGGGCGCCATTGGTGTACAAGACGTTTGTTTTTCTTAACTGCGTTGGTTCTGTGTATTTCAATCTCATTATAGGCACTTCTTCCGGTACTTTCTCCTCTTCTCTCGCCGCTTACAACAAGGATTTTTATGTTTTCCTTAGTCTTTTCAAGATTTGAAGTGACAGAGTCCTGAACGGCTGCTTTTAAAGCACCGGAGCACCATCTTCCCTGATGAGTTGTTCCTTTTGCAGGGAACTTATGCCTTTTACCTCCAATCTTTTCCAAAATATCCAGGTTATCGAGGTTCGACATTAAAGAATCACACACCATGATCTTAAGGTATGCGGAGCACCAGCGCCTGCTTAGGTCACCTGTTTTTGCGGGGAATTTGTACCTGTAGCCATATGGTTTTAGCAGTTCCTCCATGTTTGAACAGGCAGATTGTTTTATTTCAAGACAATCTATGTACCTCTTTGATTCCTTACATCTGAATACTTCACCGGTATCCGGATCCATCCATTCTATCGGTTCGGAAGCACCCAGTCTGTATAATTCTCCGAAGAAGCCGTTTATCCTATAAGATACCCTTAATGGGATATTTTGCGCTTCAGAGAAGGCTTTTACGTAGTTTTGGGTGCATTTCCAATCCATGCGTCTTATGGGATTTCCACCATCGATGTCGTGGTGCCATAGCTCAATCTTCTTAGCAGGAACACCAAGCTCGCGAAGATACAGATATGACGCCAAAGAATCTTTACCACCTGAAAATAATACGATGATAAGATCGTAGTTTTCCAAAGGCAAGAGCTTATCCAGATAAATGTCACGAAAATGATTTGTATCGGTTCTTCCGTGTACGAAAGGTTCGATTTGTTTTCCTTTTCCGTAAACTTGTTTTATTTTATCTGCAGCTGCCCATACCACAGGCGTATCTTTTGTACAGTCAATATCCTTTATGTATGGTGGGATCACTATTTTTAGTGCTTCCTGAACCTCTTTCATCTCGAAGAGGTTACGTTGTTTTTCCTTAACCATAATTTTCCTTTCTGCCATATGGCAAAAGTTTAATTTACTTAAAAGCTCCAGCCTCTATACGAAAACCGCAATTTGGACAGAACTTATCATAGATATTGATCCCATGACCGCAGTTTCCGCACGTATAATGGTCGTATTTATGACCATATTTTCCTTTGTGGAATTTGGGTTTAACAGGAATATCTTTTGAAAATTCGTAGATCATGCGTTTAAGGACACGGTTTCTTATGGCATCGTCTACATTTTTTAGATTTTCTACCCAAGTGATTGCTGTATTGCAGCCTACCATAGGTGATATGGATTCGAGTCTTTTCTTATGTTCTGTCGTTGGCTTATAAGCGGGGCTCTTTTTCTTATGCTGTTTGTCTGAAATAGGGGTTTTTATCTCAGCGGGTGTATTAGCTTTTAATAACGCCTTTACTTGTTGATATTCAAACAGATTAAGCTGTTCCATAAGTCTTCCTTTCTGATAAAAGAAAGCGGGGATATCCCCCGCTTCCATATCAAAGCACCATTGATTTTCTCGTTTTATCCCTAAATTCCTTTATCTTTTCCCAACACTCATCTTCTGTTCCTTCAAAAACTACCTCTGCCCGGTTTGATCCGATAATCTGATAGACGCCGAATTTTTGATAAGTGGGTCGTACCATGAAAATTTCCGGGGAAATTGGCATACAATCTTCATGTACTTCAGATGTTTCGGTTGATTCAGAAAAATAGTAATTTCTTTCATCAGGTTGATCGGCACACAAGAGATTATTTTGAGTCGGGAACAACTCAGGATTCGACATCTTAAAGCTGTATGTGTTCCCGGAAAAACCCGATACAATGATATGATCCAGCACCTCTATTCCCAACAGGTTTGCAGCATTTATAATGTTTTTGGTTATCTCAAAATCATATGAGGAGGGCGTGAGTCCTCCTGAAGGATGATTATGAAAAAGCATTATACGTGTAGCATTGGATAACAGAGCGCTTTTAAGGATATTTGCTGGCCAGCAAAGGGATCTGTTGCAAGTCCCTATAGATACGGTATTAAAGTTGATAGGTTGGTTAATGTTGTTTAGGTTAACAACAATAACGTGTTCCCTGTCGAGGTCCTTTAATACTTCTTTCATAGCACTGACTGCATCTTCAGGGGTTTGTATCTGAGTATCACTAAACATAGGGATATCTTCAACGAGTTTGATCCGTACTTCTGAAAAATTATTCATTTTTGTCCCTTCCGGGCTTAAAAGCCCAAAAAAGCAGAGAAGAAAAACCTCTCTGCTTTAAGTGTTTTTAAGATATAAGTGAAAATAAGCCTTTTTTTAAGGCGACATCTGCAGGAATAAGCCCGCTTTTAACTGAAAAGATAAGGTTACTCAGCTCATTGATGTTTTTTAAGAGAAATTCCTTTGAAAAGGATCCGAACACATTTGTGTATGCCCCGATATCCTTTAAGGAAAAAGCTGTTGCCTTAAGGGAAATCCTTAACTCTCTTAAAATAGCTGAAAGAGCACCTATTTCATTTCCTTTTAAGACTGTGATCTGTCTTGTGATTGCTTCAACATCCTTATTGATTATCATCTTTGATAAGGAGAACACTTCTTCAACGTCATGGTATGGGATATTTGTCTTTATCATATCCAGCGTGATAACGCTTCCCAATGCTGAAAGCATGTGGATATCAGAGTTTATGGTATATAAGGACACTTCCGGGCTCTTTATATAGTTTTCTCTGATCATGAACTCACAAACAGCATCATCTTCTATTGAAGAATTGTTTAACAAGGTCTGCTTCTTAATAAAATCAGGAAGCTTTTCATTGTATTTTTCCTTATTGCAAAGAAACACCAATCCTTTTTCGTTAAGGGTCTTGTAACCGGTCTTTCTTGCGTCAAAGTCCTTAAATCTTACGATCAGTTCACAGGTCTTGGGAGGATTCTCTACGTAGCTTTTTACTGCCTCATATCCGGTTTCAAGGTTATCTACCTTATAAATAAGTGCCTTTTTATTTCCTGCAAAGGGGAAAGACTCAATAAAATCGACCTCGTTTATGTCAAACGAATCAGTTTCTCTTAGATTGAGTTCAGGACAGGTTACAGGTCTTGTTAACTGATTTATACAGTGATCGACCATGAAAGGCTCGTCGCCACCGATGAAATTGATCTTACACATGGTTCTTCCTCTCTTTCTTTAGGCCGGCGACAAAAGCTTATTGTCCCGTGTGTTCCAGTCTATATGCGGAATCTCATTGATAAAGGTTTCTTTTCCGGATTCCTGTTGTAAGATCACGCATATATCCTTTGCTCTTGTAAGTGCTACATAATAAAGACGTCTTGTTTCTTCGGATACCTTGGTTATGTCATCATAGATGATGGTAACCGGAAACTCTTTTCCTTTTGCATCATGGCAGGTTATGAGAAGAACCTCATCGTCACGCTCTATATCGACTCTTGTTTCTGATTCAAACAAGAAAACATTACAGATATAGGTTTCAAAAGCGTCAAACTCGGTAATTCCGCTTTGTTCTGCTTCATCCAACAGTACTTTCTTTGAATTTGAGCTTTTCCAGTTAATCATGCCTTCACAGACATCCAGAAATAGCTTTATTTCGGGGAAGGTATCTATAAGTGAAAACAGATCACGGAGTATTTCAAGCTCCCTGCCAAATATTCCGTCCTCTTCGTACTCGTTTTTGTAGTCGTTAAGATCCGGATACTCATTTTCGTTTTTAAGCGCTTCAAACAGTGACATTCCCTTTTCTTTTTTTAGGACATTCTTTTTATTGAACAATGAAGCATAGATATAAAAAGCCTCATTATCGTCAATATTCTTATGAAGTTTTAAAACGCTTAAGACAAACAAAAAGAGCCCGTCGGCTCTTAGATAGTTTTTTGCAAGAACGGATTTGTGTTTGCTGCCATCCCGGATAGTCTCAAGAGTGTTGTTTTTTGAACTTAATACAGCCATATCCCCTAATTTGTAGCCTTCCGACAAAAGCCTGTCGATGGCTTCATCTAAGGAATTGATATCAAGTCTTTTTATGACTCTTGGCAGTGATCCTTTCACACCACGTCTGCTGATAATATTCTTATCTATCCTGTTTACGTTGTTTTTGATAAGATTCTTTGCCGAATCGACAAGATCCTGGGTGGATCTGTAGTTCTCATCAAGAATGACTACCTTTGCTTCGGGGAAGTCGTCTGCAAAGTTAACCATGTACTTGGCACTTGCCCCTCGGAATGCGTAGATACTCTGGTCATCGTCCCCTACTACCATGATGTTCTTATGTTTCTCTACTATGTTATAAAGAAATTCTATCTGGTCTTTATTGGTATCCTGAAATTCATCTACCATAACGTATTTACATATATTCTGATAGATAGTTTTGACTTCGGGATGTTCTTTAAAAAGGGCGTTTGCCAGGGATATCTGGTCGTCAAAGGTAATAAAGTCATTTGCGGCAAGGATTTCGTTATATGTATCAACAAAATCCTTAAACGTATTAAGATCGATCTTTGGATTGTCGTAAGCAAACTGTTCCAGTGTTTCAGACTGGTAAGCATCAACAAGCTGGCATAACTTTGCATACAGCCCATTATTTCCGTAAAGAACGGAGTAATTTAAGCCCTTAATGGGTGGAAAAGCAAGAGTTATCGTTCTCATAATTTCCTGTCTCTTTGCCGGTGTAAGGATTGTCTTTTTCCCTACAAGATCCGCGTTTTCTACCAGAATGGAGTATGCAAAGGAATTAAGGGTTGCTATCATGGGAAGTTTTGTCTCATCTTCTACAATCCCAAGGCATCGCTCCTTAAGTTCACTCGCTGCTTTCTTTGTAAAGGTCACAACAAGCAAAAACTGGGGGTTTACCTTTAGATCGTTTATCAGATGGCTAATCCTTCCTATAATGGTAGCGGTCTTTCCGCTCCCCGGTCCGGCACATACAAGTAAAGGCCCTTTGTCATGCATTACGGCTTTTAATTGCATTTCGCTGTATGATGGGAGCTTGTAAGAGCTTGTTTCCTTAGGCATTTCAAGTGCTTTAAAAGCTTCTGAAAGCTTTAAAGGCTTGATGTTACAAAGTTTTGCCTTTGAGCAGCCGTAGCATGAACAGCTTTTCCTTTCTTCGATAACCGTATCGATATAAGAGGCGAGTACCTCTTTATCGGTTGCTCCTTCTTCTGTCTCATACGATATGGAATGAAGGTTCGTTACCGCAGTATCGGACTTAATGAAGGGACTGACATTAGACATCTGATCGTTCTTATTTGTGAGATATACATTATCCACAATAATATGCCTTCCTTCAAATCTGTCCAAAGCACTGTACGCTGCTACGAGGCTATGAAGGTCCATAGCCGCTTTCGTCTGGTTGCTCCTTCCCTTTATGGATCTTTTACAGATACCGGGATGCATTACCAGTAAATGAATGTTCTCCTGCTCATCTGATAATACAAGCTGCACCTTGCCTTCAAGGGTAAGAGAATCATTTTTGTACAAGGTTACTTGGATCAGGGATTCTTTTTTATATCCCTTGTAGTGCTCTGCCAGGCGCTCAAACTTCTTTGCATCATCGTCTGCATAGGTTTCTGCTTCCCAAGAGTACTGAAAATCCAAGGATTCATACTCCTTTTTAAGGTGTTCCTTCATCAGACGATAAATAGAATCGGTTTTTCCGGTATAGAAGTGGGTAGCAAATGTCTCAAGTGCTTTGTCAAGCACCAAGAACCGCCCTTTCTCGCTTACATACCCGGTAATTTCTGAGAACTTCCGGCATCCGTTGTTACTGATAAAACTTCCTATCTTCATAAGTCTCCTTCCTACGCATTAGCGTAAAAAAGGCAACAAAAAAGGACATACCTTGCGATATGTCCTAAAATGTTGCCTACGTTAATATGTTCTTTCCTTTTAAAAGCAACTGCCCTGTGGGGGACTTTGCACACATTGTGAATCACATTTAAAAGGGATTAATAATTAATCATATTATACAAGAGGGTTAGGGGTTTTGCAATCGTTTTTAGGGATTGATTCTGGTATCTTCTTACAACTTTTGGAAGGAAATGTTCCGCTCAAAAGTGAAACTGGCAAGGACCTTGCTTAAGACGAGCAATTTCTTTTTCTTCTTCAGAAACGTAACTACCGGAACCGATAACGGGAATATCACCGTTGTTATCTCTGAACTGGGCTTCCCAGCGAGCAAGAGAACTGACACTGATTCCCAGGTTTTTTGCACATTCAACCTGTGTTAGATCAGGGTGCTCCTTGCGATAGTTGATAGCATCCAACTTGAACTGCTTGTTGTGATGAGCTTTTTGTCGTGACATAATCTCCCGGCGGTCTTTACATGTAAAATAGTACAGCCTGCAGATAACGCACTCTGCAGGCTGTTTCTTTCATTCTATTCTTATCAGAAGAGATTTAATTACACTTCTCCCCTCTCTCACTATCCTGACTTATAATGGCTTATTCAGAGTCGTCCATATCTTTGGAATTTGAGGAACTGATAATCTCACCGGAATCGGCATTTACATAATCCACATGGATATTATCGGCAGGCTCACCATTAAAAACAGCGTACATTCCACCGTACATATACAGTCCGATTACAGCAAAAGATTCGGATAAATCCGGTTCTTTATTTTTTGTGGTTATCGTAAAGCTTGTAAAGTCATCGTTTGCCGTAACCGCTGTAATATTGGGATAATCTTCTGATTCCACCATATCCGCCAGAGAACTGTTAATGCTATCCCTG
>JAILPU010000093.1 GCA_024699395.1 Lachnospiraceae bacterium
TAAAGATTCCCCACACTTTGGGCAAGGCTTTTTATATCTTCAGAAATCAGCTTCACAAAAGTGTCCGTATCTTTCTTTTCTCCCGATACAAGAAAGCTTCTCTCGGGATTGTCATACATCTCATTACCCACAAGGTTTGAAATGCATTCCAATAAAACAGCACTGTTTTGAGGGTCTTTTATAAAAGAAGTAGCCTTCGAAATCTCATAGCAAAGTTCAAGAGTTGTAAATCCCTTTCCCTCCCTTTGCTTTCTGTGCTTTTCAATCCTTTTTATCCCCGCTTCGTCACACACCTTCATGGTTGCAAGATATATGTGATCTCTGTTGGGATTTTTTGACAAAAGCTCCTCTGCCATAAGGGACTTTCCGGAATCAGGTTTTCCGATTATCAACGTTATCATTTTCAAACCTCACGTAAGAACCTATCTTCGTATCATCAAAAAAAGTTCCCTCTCTGTAGAGATTCATTGCCATATCAAGAAGGGGAAGCATCATAATGGCACCGGTTCCTTCTCCCAAAGCCATATCACCATCAATCACCGCCTTAAGGCCCATACTTTTAAGTATCATCCCGCTTCCCTTTTCTCTACCCAAATGGGAAGGTATCACGTATTCTTCGGTTCCCGGGCAGATAAGAGAAGCAACAAAAGCCGCCAATATACTTATAAAACCATCCGAAACCACAGGTATACCATTAAGAGCTCCCCCTATATATAACCCTGTAAGTGCGGCTATATCCAGCCCTCCCAAAATGCGAAGGGCATTGAAGGGGTCGTTGGAATCCACCTTATGTTTCTTAAGCACTTTTTCTATAACACAAATTTTTCTTTCAAGACCTTCATCGGAAAGACCTGCGCCTCTCCCGGCTATATCCTTTGGATCATTTCCCGTGAGTGCACAATACAAAGCAGTGGAAGTGGTGGTGTTTCCTATTCCCATCTCCCCGGTTGCCACAATGCCATACCCTTTTTTAGAAAGGGAGTCCATCATTTCAATTCCTGTCTCAATTGCTTTAAGGCATTCAAAGGCAGTCATGGCAGGTTCTTTAAGGATATTACCGGTTCCTTTTCTCACCTTCTTGTCAATGACGCCCTTGGGAGTTTCATCACTGTCTATCCCCACATCCACCGTAATAATATCAAGGGGATAATTGCCCCTCATTTTGCAGACTGTGCTCAGATCCTGCCCCAGAAGTTCCGCCACCTTAAAGGTGACCGACTTATCCGACTGACTTATATTTTCCTCTGTAACACCGTTATCGGCGCACATTATCACAAGAGCCTTTTGTGATATGTCGGGAATAAGTGTATTTCTTATCCCTGCGATTCTGCAAATAAGATCTTCAAAATTCCCCAGTCCGTCTATGGGCTTTGCCAGCAAATCAAACCTTTTCTTTGCCTTTTCATATATGTCTCTGTCGGGTCTCGAAATCCTTATATTTTCTAGTTCCTTAAGTGTCATTTATAACCCCATCATTTCATAAATTCCCTTTATATCAAGACTGTTCCTGATACAATCCGCCAGCTTGTCATATTGGGATTTTTTATACATATACCAGTCAATGCAATCTTTGGTATCAACGGTTTTGGAATTCTTCCCGGCCACCGCTTTGATTATACCCGTAAATATCTCTTTGTTGTCAAAAAGTCCATGGACATAACTTCCGAAAACATTGCCCCTGCAATAGCCTGTTTGATTTGAAGTAAATTCCTTAAGATCACCTTTACAGGCAGTACGCCCCATATGTATCTCGTAACCATTGACTTTGCAGTCCTTTATATTTTTAAGGCAGCCTGTGGCATCTGTAATAATCCCTTCAAAAGAGGTTCTTACCTTTTCCTCTTCCATAACGGTATCAACATCAAGAAGTCCCAGACCTTCCTCGGACTCACCCTGTTCCACGTTAAAGGGGTCGGATATGGAATTCCCCAGCATCTGGTATCCTCCGCAGATTCCAAAGATCACAGTTTCCCCTTTGTAAAGAGAAATAATTTTCTTATCCAGGCCTTTTTCCTTAAGCCATCTCAAATCAAAAATCGTATTCTTGGTTCCGGGGATAATCAGTATATCCGGATTTCCGATATCCTCCTGTTTGGTCACGTATCTTACGGAAACTTCTTTGATTTCTTCAAAAACATAGAAGTCGGTAAAATTGGAAATATGAGGAAGCTTTATGACAGCAATGTCAAAATTCTTTTCCTCCCTCTTTTCAAATCTCTCAGTCAGAGAATCCTCATCCTCAATATTTATATCCATAAAAGGAACAACTCCCAGTACCTTCTTGTGTCCCTTTTCTTCCAGTATTTTAACTCCCTCGTCAAAGAGGCTGATATCACCTCTGAACTTATTGACTATAAGTCCCTTAACCCTGTTTCTCTCCTTATCTTCCAGAAGTTCCAGGGTTCCCAAAAGCTGGGGGAAAATCCCTCCCCTGTCAATATCTCCCACAAGTATAACCGAGGCATCCGTCATTTCGGCAAGCCCCATATTGACGATATCGTCCTTCTTAAGATTTAATTCCACCGGAGAACCGGCTCCTTCTATTACGATAATATCGTTATTAGCCTTTAGATACTCATAGGAACTCATTATCTTGGGAATAAGTTCTTTTTTATGTTTAAAATATTCCGTTGCGGACATATTGCCCGAAACCTTACCCTTTATGATAACCTGAGAGCCTGTATCATTGGTGGGCTTTAAAAGAACGGGGTTCATATTTACATCAGGCTTTACTCCCGCACACTCCGCCTGAACCACCTGGGCTCGTCCCATCTCCAGCCCCTCTTCGGTTATAAAGGAGTTTAAGGCCATATTCTGGGACTTAAATGGTGCCACCCTGTATCCGTCCCGGGAAAATACCCTGCAAAGTCCCGCTGCGATAAGACTCTTTCCCGCATTAGACATGGTTCCCTGAACCATAACCGCCACGGCTCCTTTTCTTTTCGAAGTCTTTTGCAGTTTATCTCCTCCCTCTGCGTATTTTTTTTGTGTTGATACTATTTTATCTGATTTACTTGATGCATTAAGGGATGCATCTGTAAACTTTTCATCTATATTAATTGATGACGACAATACATCTGAGCCGTCGGATATATTTTCTTCTATCTCTTTGCATTCTGCATTTTTCTCCGTCAACGATGATAATACGGATTCACTTACAGATTCATTTTCTGCGGACTCTTTGCGTCCGGTTTTTTCATTTGTTAACAATGATAATACGGGTACATCCCCATCCGTCGATAATGATAATTCATCAGGAGAAATCCATGGCATATTTCCCAAGAGTCCGATGTCCATATTTCGGATGCCGTAAAGCTCTCTGATAAATCTTTCCTCGAAAACCTCTGTGGGTGTTCCCGTTCTTTTTACGCACCATTCTCCCATTGCCACCACAAAATCGGATATTTTCATGGCTATATCCAGCTCATGGAGAGACATAATAACCGTAAGTTTATTGTCACAGGCAAGTCTCTTTATATTTTCCAGAATATCCACTTTATATCTTATATCAAGGTATGAAGTAGGCTCATCCAGCACAAGGATTTCAGGCATCTGGCAGATGGCTCTTGAAAGCATAACCCGCTGTCTCTGGCCGTCACTGACATTCAAAAACTCCCTGTCGGCAATATCCTGTAAACCGGTCTCCTCTATCACCCTTTGGGTAATCTTCTTGTCTTCTTCAGACAGAATTCCTAAGAATCCGGTGTAGGGGTATCTTCCCGTCTCCACCACTTCCCTGCAGGTCATAAGCTCCGGCTTAACACTTGCTGTCATAAGCATGGCAAGCTTTGAAGCAATCTCCGAAGCTTTCATCATGCTCATGTCGGTATCCCCTATTAAGACAGTGCCGCCTTTCTTTTTAAGCTCGCCGGTCAATGTCTTTAACAAAGTGGATTTGCCGCAACCGTTGGGGCCTATAAGGGTGGTCACAGTACCGGGCACAGCTTTGATACATATGTCTTTTACAAGATCGGTATCATATCCTATTGTAAGATTCTGGGTTTGTAATCCTTCCGTCATAAAAGTCAGTTACCTCTTCCCCGTTTATACAGCATGGCTATAACCACCGGCACCAAAAATACCGCAGTGACTGAACTGATGCTCACCTCCGTGGGTGCAAACACGGTTCTTGCAACACAATCACAAAAAACCGTCACCGCAGCTCCCCCTAAGAAACTTGCGGGAATCAAAACAAAGGGTGACGAAGTTTTCGTAATCTGTCTCATAAGATGAGGAACCGCGATTCCCACAAAGGATACAGGTCCCGCAAAAGCAGTGACGCAAGCCGCCAGTAGACTTGATATAAGTATAAGCATTACCCTTAAAAATCTGATATTGACTCCCATATTTCTTGCATAGGCTTCCCCCAGCCTGTATGCCCCCATGGACTTTGACATGGCAAAGGCCAGCACAAAACAAAGGATAATCAAAACTCCCATTATTACCACATCGTCCCATTCCATTCCCGACAAAGAACCCATGGACCAGTTGTGGAGATTTATTATATTGGAATCATCCGCAAAGGTAACCACCATATCGGTTATCGCGGAGCAGATATATCCTATCATAATACCGGATACCACAAGTACGCTCATGTTCCTCACTTTAAGGGACATAAAAAGTACAAAAAACATAACGAGCATTGCCCCAAGAAAGCTTGCCCCCACCATCTCAACAGAGTTAACGGCTTTCCCGTATCTTAACATACCGATCATAATAAGGGCGACGGAAAGCTTTGCTCCCGAGGATATACCCAGCACAAAAGGACCCACTATTGGGTTATTGAAAAAAGTCTGGAGAAGATATCCGGACAGAGCAAGTCCACCTCCCAGAAAAACTGCTGCCACAGCTCTGGGAAGTCTAATGTTATATATTATGTTGTAATTAATCCCTTCCTTTTGGCTTCCTAAAAGTATACCAAGCACTTCGTCAAAGGGCATCTTAACGCTTCCCGACAAAATACTTATAAATACCAGAACAAGCATAAGGAATAAGCTAAACGCCAGTATGAGCGCACATCTTTTTTTGTTCATATTTAATCCAGTTTGGAAAGATAAGTGTACTTTGTTTCAACACCGTTAAATATATTGTTAAGATCCTTCATAAAATCCCCCATTCCCCCGGTCTGCTGAAAAAGGCTTCTGTCCATGCAGTATACCCTTTTCTCCCTAACTGCTTTGAAATCGGCAAACATTGAATTCTTTTCTATGAGTTCATCTATACTCGTGATTTCCCCTGTTATGGTACTGTTATATATCAGTATATCCGAATCCACCGCCGCAGCGTAAAAATCTTCCATGGTGACATTCATGGTGGAGAGCTTTGTTTCGCCGTCGGGTTCATCCACTCCCACGTACTCTCCCCCGGAAAGCTCTATCATCTTGGAAATATAATCTCCTGACTTTCTAATGGTTATAAGCCCGCTTGAGGTCACATTAAAAAACGCTACCCTGACACCGGTCTTTTCCTTGTTCATAACACTTTCCAGTGCCTTTAATTCATTTT
>JAILPU010000104.1 GCA_024699395.1 Lachnospiraceae bacterium
GACCAAAAAGAAGCCTTCAAGGCATTAAGGGCTTTTCCCGAGGGACTTATGGTGGGCGGCGGCATCACGGCAGATAACGCCAAAGAATTTATTGATGCCGGAGCAAGCCATGTTATCGTTACATCTTATGTTTTTTCAAACGGTCAGATTCTCTATGACAATCTGGAAAAACTGGTTAAAGCTGTGGGCTCACATCATGTCTGTCTCGACCTAAGCTGCAAAAAAAAGGCTGACGGCTACTACGTAGCCACCAACCGTTGGCAAAACCTTACTGATATTAAAGTCGATCATTCTCTTCTCGACAAGCTTTCTTCCTATGCTTCGGAATTCCTGATTCACGCCGTTGATGTCGAAGGAAAACAAAACGGCATCGAGGAGAGTCTTGCATCCCTCTTGGGAAGCTGGAATAAATTGCCCATCACCTACGCCGGCGGCGTAAAGGATATGGAGGATCTTAAGCGCTTACATACCCTTAGCAACAACTTCTTAAATGTTACGGTGGGCAGCGCCCTCGACCTCTTTGGTGGGAATCTCAATTTCGATTCGGTCTGCGATTTCTGCGCCCAAACCTTGGAGTAATCCTCTTCCTGCGTATTTATCATTTATGTATGTGGAAACCTCATATATATTTTTTCATGTACCACTAATTTTATAGCAGGTGATGTCTCACTCCGTATTCATGTCCCATCCTGTTATGTGAGTTATCATTAGACGTAGTACACCTTGACTTACATTTGGTGGCGGACCACTCCGTACTCATCATCTGCGCAAAAATAGGGGCACTCTCTCTGGGTATCCGTAAGAAAGCGATACATCTCATCCTCATCCAGATTCACAAGGCATACATTGCATTCCCAATCATCATCATATACATAATTGACACATGCGTCACAAATACTCATTGCATCATCCTCCTGTACCTACACCACGCAATCATTTATCCGTTCACGTTTTTTTATTCTTCACGTCCACGTTTTTTCACGTGGTTTTTCACATTCATAATGCGGGTTTAAAACCAACCCTATTCATCTCTGCAAACTCTTCAAAGTATTAAGAAACAAATCCGAACTGTGCCTTATATAATTTATAATATTCTCCCTTAAGCGTAAGGAGTTCTTCCGCAGTACCCTGTTCCTTAATACCTCCGTCATCGATAACGAAAATCCTGTCCGCTTTCTGAATAGTGGAAAGTCTGTGGGCGATGACAAAGCTGGTTCTGTTTCTCAAAAGAACCTCTATGCCATCCTGAACCAGAAGTTCCGTGTGGGTATCGATACTTGAAGTAGCTTCGTCGAGAATAAGTATGCCGGGATCCGACACCATAGTGCGGGCAAAGGCAATAAGCTGCCTCTCACCTGCCGAGAGACCGGCGCCTCTTTCCTTAATCTCAGTGTCATAACCCTTTTCCATCTTCATTATAAATTCATGAGCGTTTACCGCTTTCGCCGCCGCGATTATCTCCTCATCCGTGGCGTCAAGTCTTCCGTAACGAATATTATCTCTCACTGTTCCGGTGAAAAGGAAATTATCCTGGGTCATTATACCCAGCTGTCGTCTTAAGGAATTAAGGGTAACATCCCTGATATCATTTCCGTCTATAAGAATTCTTCCCGAATCCACATCGTAAAATCTTGCCACAAGGCTCACAATGGTAGTCTTTCCCGCACCCGTTGCTCCCACGAGGGCAATGGTCTGTCCGGGCTTTGCCACAAAGGATACGTCGTTAAGGACTTCATCATCATCCTCATATCCGAAAGAAACCTTATCAAAAGTAACCTCACCCTTTATCTTGGGAAGCTCATATGCTCCCTCTTTATCGTAAATATCGGGAGGAGTATCAAGTATTTCAAACACTCTCTCCGCTCTTGAAATATTGGTCACAAGCTGATTGTAATAATTGCTGAGATTAAATACGGGCTGCCAGAACAAAGCAATGTAAGAGGCAAAGGCGATAAGCGTTCCCACGGTAAGGTTTCCGGAGGCTGTAAGCTTAACACCCACAAAGAACATCATAATGGTTCCCCCTGCCCAGCATATATCCACCACGGGGCCGAAGGCATCTCCGAATTTCACCGATCTCACATAAGCCTCATAGTGCTCTTTGGTAAGCGTATCAAAAGTTTCACAGGTCTCTTTCTCGGCATTAAAGCTCTGTATTATCTTAATCCCCGCTACGTCCTCATGAATGAAGGCGTTGAGATTGGAATTTTTCTTGTAAAAAACCTGCCAACCCTTGTGAGCCATACTCTGGACAAACAATACTCCCCCAATCATAAGAGGAAGGGTCCACAGAGCCGCCAGCCCAAGCCTTAAGTTCTTAGCAAGCATTATGGCAACAACCGCAATAATTGTCACCGCATCGGGTATAAGGATGGTTACCGTATTGGAAATAACATCCTTAAGAGCGCTCACATCACCCATAACTCTGGCAAGAATCTTACCTGTGGGTCTTGAATCAAAAAAGTCAAAACTAAGAGTCTGAATATGAGCATAGAGCTGCTTTCTTATTTTAACAAGAACATCGTTGGAAACCTTTGCCATAACATACATCCTTACCCTTATAAGGATGACCATGATGACATTTAACACCACCGCCACGGACAACACAGTGATAAGCCCCACAAAATCCTTTGAAGCAATGCTTTTATCAATGGCATATTCTATTAAAAGAGGGTCCACAAGAGTTATTACGGTGGTAACCGCCATCATCAAAAGAACCAACACTATCGTCATTTTATATTCAAGAAGATAGGAGAAGAGTCTTATAAGTGTCTCGGACTTTTTCTTGCTTCCCTGCTCTTCATCCTGCCTGGTGGCATTTTTAGCCATATCAAATCATCTCCTTTTTTTCACCCATCCAAAACAACTGAATGTACAGTCACATAAACTATGCCTCGCGGAATTCTCCGTACTGAGCCATATATGTCTCGTAATAATATCCCTTCTGAGCCATAAGGCTTTCGTGATTGCCCCGCTCTTTGATATGGCCGTTTTCTAAGATTATTATCTCATCGGCAAAACGAACCGAAGAAATCCTGTGGGCGATTATTATCTTCGTTACATCTTTAAGCTGTGAAAGCCTCTTCTGAATATCCTGCTCCGTCTCCATATCGAGAGCCGATGTGGAATCGTCAAACACAAGAATGGGATCCTTTTTGGCAAAAGCTCTGGCCATACTGAGTCTCTGCTTTTGTCCACCGGAAAGACCCACTCCCCTCTCTCCTATAACAGTCTCTGTTTTGTCGGACAAATGATCCACGAACTCATCGGAACAGGAAGCTTTCAATGCTTCATCTATAAGTTCTCCGGCCGTGTTTTCTTTTTTACCAAGCTTTATATTCTCTGTTATGGTGTCGGAAAACAGGAAAACATCCTGCATAACTGCCGCGACACTTCGCCTCACCTTTTTAATGGGCAGTCTCTTAACATCTATACCGTCAAGTAAAACCTCTCCTTTGGTGGGGTCAAAAAATCTCATGACGAGATTTACGATGGAGGTTTTACCCGCTCCCGTAGCCCCCATTATTCCAAGAGTTTTACCTGCTTTTATATCAAAGGAAATGTCCGAGAGAATCTCGTTATCGTCAAGAGTAAGACTGACATTTTTGAAAGTCACGTTTCCTTTTATGACAGTGTTGTCAAATTCACTTGCTTTCTTAGCTTCCTCCTCGGAGATAAAAGGCTTTTGGGCAAAAACTTTATCGATTTTTTTCTTGGAGGCGCTTCCCCTTGCAATCTCATTGGAGAGCCACCCAAGCATTCCCAAGGGCCACACCGCATTGTAGCAGTATTCCACATAAGCTCCCAAAGTTCCCATGGTAATCTCACCCTTTATAACCATCATTCCTCCGAACAAAACGGCAAGAATCGGTAACAGTCTGGTAAGAAGGGTAAAGGCGGGATTGTATTTGGTCCAGACTCTGCTGTGATCCATGTTGAGATCGTAGAAATGCTTGTTGTGACGCATAAACTTATCAATCTCGTAGTTCTCTCTGGCAAAAGCTCTGACCACTCTTACTCCCACCAGGTTTTCCTCCGCCACCGTATTCATTCTGGCGTTTTCTTCGCTTATGTCCTGATAGATGGTATTTAATTTTTTCTCCATGCAAAGACCTATAAGACCGCCCAGAGGAAGAATGATAACAGGGAGAAGGGAAAGCTTTGCGTTAAGGGTAAACATGCAGTAGAGTACAAAACAGGTGTGTATCACCATCTGTATAAAAAGCATTCCTATATATCCGAAAACAAACTGGAGCTGATCAACATCTTCTTTAAGTCTTGCCATGGTTTCCCCGGTATTGACCTTTGCAAAATAATCGATGGGCAGACTCTGCACATGCCTGAAAAGACTTCTCCTTATCTCAACCGATATCCGAAAGGATGTCTTATCAAAAAAGAAATCTTTAATATATCCCAGCACCGCTCTTCCTATGCCGATAACAGCCAGCGTCAAAAGAAGTTTTAAAAGAATCTCGGTGTGCCCCTCTCCTATTACCCTGTCTATTATGAGTTTGGTCACTCTGGGAGCCACCATATCAAGCGCCACGTATATCACCAGACATATAACGGCAGTGAGATAAAAATACCAGTATTCAAATATATATTCGTGAATCTTTTTCATGTTTCCCTCTTCTTTCTGCCGACACAGTTTTTTTTGCAACCGGGATTTATCGTTCATCATAACAATATTGTGAATTACAATGTCATCCTGTGTAGTGCGTGATCCGAGTCGTTAGTTTGTATGACCTGTTGCAATCTGTTTTCATAACCCGTGCTTTACGGATTGCCAATGTTATTCATGTCCCTATATTATTGCAAACATTTGTTCGTTATCGTATAATCTAACTATGTATGCAGATGCTTAACTTAAAGCTCTTCTATAACACAGCTTTACTCCGTTTAGCTACCAAATATACTGCAGCGACACACGCATACAAATATTATGATATATGATAATTGGTACAGCAACAGTTTGATTAAACGTACCTGTCCTGTACATTTAGCATGCCGGATATCTATTTAAAAAAAGGAGGTTCACCGTGGGCAGGATTTATATTTGCATAGATCTCAAATCATTCTTTGCCTCGGTGGAGTGCTCCGAGCGGGGTCTTGACGCCATGACCACCAATCTTGCGGTGTGCGACTTAACCCGAAGCGAAAAGACTATCTGCCTTGCCATAACTCCCGCAATGAAAGCTTTGGGAATCAAAAACAGATGCCGCGTATTTGAAATACCCAAAAACGTGGAATATATCGCCGCGCCCCCCAGGATGCAGCTGTATATAGATTACGCCGCCAAAATATATGCCATCTACTTAAGATATATCTCCAAAGAAGATATATATGTATATTCCATCGACGAAGCCTTTATGGACGTCACCGATTATCTTCTGATGTACAACATGACTGCCAGAGAACTGGGGCAGACCATAATGGAGACCATCTATTACGAACTCCATATAAGAGCCACCTGCGGTATAGGCACCAACCTCTACCTTGCAAAGATTGCACTGGACATCACTGCCAAACACGCCGCCGACTTTATAGGAGAACTGACAGAAGAGTCATTTATTAACGACCTGGGAAAACATCGTCCCCTCACGGACTTCTGGCGCATCGGTCCGGGAATTTCAAGGCGTCTTGCGCAATACGGCATTTATACCAACGAAGATATACGAAATGCCGACACCGATCTCCTCTACAGACTTTTCGGTGTGGATGCCGAGCTTTTGATCGATCACGCCTACGGAAGGGAGCCCGTCACCATCAAGGACATCAAATCCTACAGGCCTTCCACCTCAAGCATTTCCTCCGGGCAGGTTCTTATGAGAGATTACTCTTACTCCGAGGCCCGCCTCATAATAAAGGAAATGACCGACCTTATGTGTCTTGATATTGTTGATAAGGATGTTTACACCGACAGCGTATCCCTCACCCTTATTTATTCCAATGAAAGCGGTCACCCCGCCTCCAATAAAAGCGTTAAACTACCTGATGCCACCGACTCGGACCTTATACTGATACCAAGGCTTTTGTCTCTTTACGACGGCATCGCATCGAGATTTGCCCCCATCAGGAAAATCAACATTTCCTTCAACAATCTTAAGCCGAAGGAATTTGTTCAATATGATTTTTTCACCGATCCCGCCACCCTTGAAAAAAACAACCGCATGCAGAAAGCAGTTATCGATATCAAAAAACGTTTCGGCAAAAATGCCATTCTTAAGGGAATGAATCTGGAAAAAGGCGGCACCACCATTGAAAGGAATATGCAGATAGGAGGTCACCGAAGTGGCATCGAAACCGACACACCCCATGAGCATCCATGACAGAGCCAAGCAGTTTGCACCCTTTGCAGCTCTTAGAGGACTAAATGAAGCTCTAAAAGCCAAAGAGAAAATCGTAGTTGAAAAAAAGGAGCTCTCTCCGGAGTTAGCGGAAATCCTGGATCAAAAATTTCATCTTATTAAAGTTAAAGACATAATCACCGTTGTCTATTATCACGACGGGGAATATATAAAGCTTACCGGCATGGTTTCCAAGATAGATTCCTTTGCCCGCTTTATACAGATAGTCAATACCAGGATCGATTTCGATGATATTTACGATGTGGAGTAAAGGTCTGCCCTTTATGGCAAATCACTTAACATTTAAATACGAATAAATCTCTCTCTTTGTAACTCCCCTGTCCTTAGCCACAAGTTTCATGGCTTCTTTCCTGTCTATACCCTCATCTTCATAGTGCTTCATATGTTCTTCGACGGACATTTCCTTCCACTTGTCCTGCTCATCTTTTTTGATGTCGTCAAAGCTTTTCCCCTCTATAACAAGAACGAATTCACCCTTGGGTTCATTTGTATCGTAATACTCCAATGCCTTATTAAGAGTGGTGCGGATTACTTCCTCATGTTTTTTGGTAAGCTCCCTGCATATGCTTATCTTCCTGTCACCGAGATTAGCGTAAAGCTCTTTTAAAGTTTCTTTAAGTCGGTGAGGAGCCTCGTACAATATTATGGTTCTGGTCTCATTTTTAAGAGACTCTAAGATTTCGTTTTTCTCTTTTTTCTCTCTGGGCAAAAATGCCTCAAAGGCAAAACGCCTTGTGGGCAATCCCGACATTGTAAGAGCTGTAATACATGCGGCGGGTCCGGGAAGGCTCGTTACACAAACTCCGGCTTCGTGACACAATTGTACCAATACTTCTCCGGGATCGGATATACCGGGAGTACCTGCGTCCGTGATAAGGGCAATGTTTTTACCCTCGAGAAGCTCCTTTACCAAAGCTCTCCCCTTGTCCACCTTGTTAAACTCATGATAGCT
>JAILPU010000125.1 GCA_024699395.1 Lachnospiraceae bacterium
AGCTATATTTATGTATCAAAAACAGCTGCACTTGAAAACCCAGAATAGCCGGTCAAAAAAAGACCCGGCATGTAGCCGAGTCTTAAATATACGTTAGTCTCTGAATCGTAAAACTTATTTAGATGTAGAAGCTTCCTGTGAACTGACCGTTGATAACATAGTATACAGCGTTCTCTTCAGGCTTAACATAGAGCTTAAGATCCTTAAGATCCTCTGCCTTCTTGCCAAGGTCATACTTCCAAACATCCTGAGCAATCTTAACGAGTTCTGCCTCAGAATAGGACTTACCTGAAAACTGTACATAAGTCTCTGTCTTAAGAGCTGCCTCAACTGCTGCCTTTGTAACGGTTGCTTTCTTGGCAGTGGTTGTAGCCTTCTTAGCAGGAGCCTTGATTGTTGTCTTCTTAGCGGTCTTGGTTGCTGCAGTCTTCTTAACTGTAGCCTTAGCTGTTGAAGCTTTTGCCTCCTCTGCTGCAGGCTTAACTGCCACGGGCTTAGCTTCTGCTGTCTTAACAGCTTCGGTCTTAACAGCCTCCACTTTTGCTACGGTCTTCTTGGTTACTGCCATGATTCAATCTCCCTTCTTACCACTTACTGTTCTCACATATTATGTCGTGCTTTATGCTCGACCCTCTCCGTTATATCAAATCAAAATGCTTGACATTTAGAAGTTTATTCCATATTTATTAAAATGTCAACAGGATTGTGACAAAAAAGTCATTTTTACAGACAATTTAAAGCAGTGCTCTTCCCACAAAATATCCCAGAACCACAAGGCCAAGTACAATCCGGTAATATCCGAATACCTTGAAATCGTGTTTTCTGATATAGCCCATAAGGAATCTGATAACGAACAAAGATACCACAAACGCCACAACCATGCCGGTTATCAGCACACAAAGCTCAGTCTTTGAAAATGAAAGACCAAACTTCATAATCTTAAGTAAGCTGTCTCCAAGCATAACAGGGATGGCAAGGAAAAAGGTAAACTCGGCAGCCACTGTTCTGGATACTCCTATGATAAGAGCTCCGATTATTGTAGCTCCGGATCTGCTTGTGCCCGGAAAAATTGCCGCAAGCAACTGGAAAACTCCAATGGACAATGCAACAGTGTAGGTCATCTCAGCCATAGTGTTGATTACGGGAGTCCTTTTCTTGTTGCGGTTTTCTACAATTATAAAGAGGATACCGAATACGATAAGTGCCACCGCAACAGAAGGTCCGTTGTAAAAATACTTCTCAAACCGGTCGTCCAATCCCAAAATAACCACAATGATTCCGGGGATACAAGCCACCAGAATCTTAAACCACATTACCCAGACATCCTTTTTACAAAGGGCAAGGATTCCTTTTTTACCCACAGGGTCGGTATTGGTTTTGGTTCCGAAGGGCCACAGTTTGTTAAAGAACAATACTATAACAGCTAAGATAGCACCCAGCTGTATCACCACAAGGAACATTTCCCAGAATTCCTCGGACACGTTAAGCTTTATAAACTCATCAAGCAAAATCATGTGTCCGGTACTGCTGATGGGAAGCCATTCGGTAATGCCCTCCACCAGACCGTAAATAATAGCTTTAATTATTTCTATTAACATTTATATCATCTCCGTTTTTATTTTATGCCGTACTCACATTTAACAAACTTTTCCAGTGCGGGCAAAGATCTTTCAACCTTTTTGGTATCTATGCAGTAAGCCATTCTGAAGAAACCGGGTGCACCGAAGGAATCCGCGGGAACCAGTACCAGATCGTACTTAAGCGCCTTCTCGCAGAACACCTTGGCATCCTCCTCCAAAGCCTTGGGGAAAATATAGAAGGTTCCGTCAGGCTTAACGCAGGAAAAGCCCAGCTCTATAAGTTTATTGTAAATAAGATTCATGTTGGTCTCGTATATGGATATATCGGAAGTCTCATCCAGTACGTCAGCAACAGCCAGCTGAATAATGGAAGAAGGACAATTATGTCCTATACCTCTTGAAATCTGACCGCACATGGGGACCATATACTCAGCCCCGTCACACCTCGGATTTACTGCCACATAACCCAGACGCTCTCCGGGGATGGAAAGAGACTTGGAGAAGCTGTAACACATAATGGTATTATCGTAAAATTTGGAAACACAGGGCGCATCCACTCCGTTGAAAATCAACTCTCTGTAAGGCTCATCTGAGATAAGATAGATGGTATGACCAAATTCTCCGGATTTCTCCGTCATTATCTTTGCCAGCTTTGTAAGGGTATCTGCGTTGTAAACAACACCTGAAGGGTTGTTTGGAGTGTTGATCAAAACCGCCTTTGTTTTGGGGTTGATCATCTTCTCAAACTCTTCAAAATTTATCTGGAAGGTTTCGGTGTTAGCGGGACATACCTTGAGAACTGCTCCCGTAAGATCCACATAGGGATGATACTCGGGGAAGAAGGGTGCAAATGTGATTATCTCATCTCCTTTTTCGGTAACAAGTCTGAAAGCATGAGCCAGTGCACCTGCAGCTCCTGTCGCAGGGAAAATAAGCTCGGGAGTGTAGGGGATTCCAAATCTTCTTGTTAAAGACTCCGCAACCTTTTCCTTAAAATAAGGATTACCGAGACTGGGGCTGTATCCGTGAAGCTCGCTTGAAGAACGGGTATTAAGAAGTTCCACCATCTTCTTTGTCAAAGAATCGGGCACGGGAACCGAAGGGTTTCCAAGACTGTAATCAAACACATTCTCGTAGCCTATCTCGTTTCCTCTCTTTGTGGCAAACTCGGAAAGTTTTCTTATAACATACTTTCCGGATAACATATTTTTATATTTTG
>JAILPU010000175.1 GCA_024699395.1 Lachnospiraceae bacterium
ATATACTGAGGATTGGAAGTATCCTTCTCGATTTTTTCCCTGATCTTTTTGATATGAACGGTAACGGTAGCAATATCCCCAATGGAATCCATGTCCCAAATCTCTCTGAAGAGCTCCTCCTTAGAGTAAACATGGTTGGGATTCTCCGCAAGGAACGTAAGGAGATCGAACTCCTTGGTGGTAAAGGTCTTCTCCACCCCGTCAATGTAAACTCTTCTGGCAGTTTTATCGATTCTGATACCTCTGATCTCCACAATATCATTGGAAGGTTTGGCAGAACTTGAAACAAGTCTCTCATAACGTGCAAGATGAGCTTTAACCCTTGCCACAAGTTCGCTGGGACTGAAAGGTTTGGTCATGTAGTCGTCAGCACCAAGACCCAAACCTCTGATCTTGTCCACATCCTCCTTACGGGCAGAAACCATAATAATAGGAATATCCTTCTGGGCTCTGATCCTCTTGCAAACCTCAAAACCGTCAAGCCCGGGCAACATAAGATCCAAAACCACAAGATCGTACTCGCCTCTTACGGCCTCATCCAGCCCCTGATCGCCGGCACCGCATATATAAACTTCAAAACCGCTGAGCTCAAGATAATCTTTTTCAAGCTCCGCAATATCAGCTTCATCTTCAACAATCAATATCTTACTCATCGCTTAATCCTTTCTCTGATAATAATGACACAACTGTTTGTCGGTAACACGTACCAAACATTCTCATGTATACGTTGAGAACCGGTACTCAGTTTTTATACTTTCTTATTATTTACTATTCTTTAATCTCAATGTATTTTCTCAAAACAAAGTGCATACAGGTGCCTTCCCCTTCTTTGGAAGAGGCCCATATGTAACCGCCGTGATCCTCCACAATCTTTTTAACAATGGAAAGACCGATGCCGCTACCCCCCTGGGCGGAAGATCTGGAGGAATCGGTTCTGTAAAAACGCTCAAAAATCTTGGTGAGATCCTTTTGTTCAATGCCCTTTCCGTTGTCCTCAATCTCGATTCTTACGGAATCATTTTCATCAATAAGTCTGATGGCAATTTTACCCTTGGGCTTATCCATATACTTGACGCTGTTGGAAATGATATTGTTGATAACCTTCTTCATCTGCTCAGGATCGGCGATCACAAGGGTATCCTTCGCCACCATATTGGTGTACTCCAGCTCGATTCCCTTGCTCTCCAAGTCGAGACCCACCTCCTCAACACAGTCACCGAAATAATCGCTAATGTTGATTCTGTGGAAATTATAGGGAATCCTGTTGTTGTCCACGCCGGAGTAGACAGTAAGCTCATTGATAAGCCTGTCCATATCATTTGCCTTGGCGTAAATTGTCTTAATGTATTTTTCCTGCTTTTGGGGAGTGTCAGCCACCCCGTCCATAATGCCTTCGCAATAACCTTTAATGGAAGTAATGGGAGTTTTAAGATCGTGGGAGATATTCCTTATAAGTTCCCTGTTTCTCTCCTCCTGTTCCTTCTCGGTCTGAAAATCATCCTTAAGCTTTAAACGCATGGCCTCGTAGTTGGTGTAAAGCTCTCCGATTTCCCCCTCGATGGTTTTGTTCAGAGCATAGTCGTAATCCCCCTGCCTTATCTTGTCCATGGCTTTGTTAAGATCTTCAATAGGAACGAAAACACCCTTTTGAATCCACTTGGTTATCATAAGACCGGTGAAAACAAGGATCGCCACAATGGCAATCATCATAATCCTTAAGAAACCGGCACTGATAAGGAAGTTGGTATGATTCACCACAAACAAACTTCCCCTGCTGCCATCCGAAAAGGTAAAATCTATCTGGTGAACAATGCTGTTAAAGCTGTCATAATAAACGCCCTTACCGTTCTCATCTAAAGATCCATACCCGGGAAGCTCCCTGAAAATCTTCTGAGCCTCCTGAGGATTACCGGTATAGTAAAGATCCTTACCCTTTCTTACTATTATGTAGGTAAGTCTTCCGTTAACCCTGCTCTCCACCTTCTTTAAAAACTCCTCATCCTCCAAAAGAGAGGGGTCTTCCTTGGCCTGCCTCAAAAAAATATCATAGAGACGTTCATCGCTCTTTACGGTATCCTGAACATTTTCCGACATATCGGAATACTTAAGATCCCTGACATCCTTACCCTTGCTGTTGTTGATAAGATAAATGGACGCAGCCAGAAATGCGCAGGACAAAAGGATTATCGGCAGCATAACTATTGAAATAAATGTTATCTTCAGTCTTGTCTTCAGCTTCATGACTGTATTCTATCACTTTTTCGTACTATTAAAAGATTTTAGCCTGTTAAATTTTTATAAATTCCGCCACGGAATAAGGCTTTTTATCCTTATTATTTAAAAATACCACGTATG
>JAILPU010000199.1 GCA_024699395.1 Lachnospiraceae bacterium
TAAAACTATAGCAGTTAATGTAGATGCCAAAATATAAAACCCGAGAACATTTAGTCTCGGGTTTCGTTTTTGGATTTTATACCATCAATATATTTGAAAAACTGTCTACAGCAATATATGATAATCACATTTTGATTAATAGTCACGCGAGGGGCGAAGATTATAAACGGTTTGAACCATTTTTGTAGAATTCGTCTTCCTCCATGATGCGCTTGTTGTAACGAGCCAAAATCTCGTTCATCTTTTCGGTGTTGGTCATAACCCCTGACATGGGAGCGTCGTGATTCATGAAATCGATAATGGATGCGGTGAACTTACTCATATCGGCTTCCACGAAGTAGGAGCGTTCGTAAAGTTCGGGAGGAAGGTAGGTGAGGTTGGTGGTAATAACCTTGTCGAAATAACCCTTCTCGTATGCATCGTCAAATATCTTAAGACCTTCTGTGAAGAGACCGAAGGTACAGCAGATAAATACACGTCTTGCGTTCATCTGTTTAAGCTGCTTTGCGGTATCAATCATGCTACCGCCGGAGGAAATCATATCATCGATAATGATAATATCCTTGCCGTCAATGGAATCACCCAGGAATTCATGGGCAACGATAGGGTTCTTACCATTAACAACCTTGGAATAATCTCTTCTCTTATAGAAAGTACCGGTATCAACACCCAAAACTGTTGCGAAGTAAATAGCTCTGTCAAGAGCACCCTCGTCGGGGCTTATTATAAGCAGGTGATCTTTGTCGATAATAAGATCGTTCTCCGAATGAAGGAGAGACTTAATGAACTGATAAGGGGGAGTGAAATTATCGAAGCCCTGAAGGGGAGTGGCATTTGCAACTCTGGGATCGTGGGCGTCAAAGGTGATGAAATTATCCACACCCATGCCTGCCAGTTCTTTTAAAGCATAGGCGCAATCCATTGATTCTCTGACGATACGCTTGTGCTGACGACCTTCGTAAAGGAAGGGCATGATAACGTTAACTCTTCTGGCCATACCGGAGCAGACGCTTATAACACGCTTAAGATCCTGATAATGGTCATCGGGAGACATATGGTTTATATTGCCGTTCATTTTGTAGGTGAGAGAGTGATTGCACACATCCACAAGAATAAAAACGTCTTTACCTCTTATGCTGGTGTTAAAACTTGCCTTGGCTTCACCGCTACCAAAACGGGGAATGTTAACCTCGGTAATATAATTGTCCTCGATATATCCGTGGAAAGCGGGATCGTGTTTAACCTTTTCATTGTTGATACCCCGTCTGAATTCCACCATGTAGTCATTAATCCTCTGAGCAAAACCTTTCATGGAAGGAAGAGCCACTATCTTTAAGGGGGCTATGGGCATGGCATCTTCTAAATCCTTTAAATTTGGCATATAAACCTCCGAAACATTGATTTTCAGTATAAAATGTAGCAGAGAAATATGGACTCGTCAAGGCATTTGTGCGATAATGATTCATGACTCTGAGATTATGAAAATACTTAATGCGGAGTGATTATGAAGGAAAAAAGACATATAGTCAAAAGTGTTAAGGAGGGCAGTATTGCGGAAGAAATGGGCATTGAACCCGGGGATGCAATTCTTGCCATAGACAACTCCTATATGGAAGATGTTTTTGATTATCATTTTCTTATACAGGACACTTATATTGAAGTTTTAATAGAAAAACCGGATAAAGAACAGTGGCTCCTTGAAATTGACAAAGAGATGGATGAGGATCTGGGGATAGAGTTTGAGAACGGCCTCATGGACAATTACAGAAGCTGTCACAATAAGTGCATCTTCTGCTTTATCGATCAGATGCCCAAGGGCATGAGAGAGACCCTTTATTTTAAGGATGACGATTCCAGACTTTCGTTTTTACAGGGAAATTACGTAACTCTCACCAACATGTCGGATCATGATGTGGAAAGAATTTGCAGATATCATCTATCCCCCATTAACATTTCTTTTCAGACCATGAATCCCGAGCTTCGATGCATGATGCTAAATAACCGCTTTGCGGGAGAATCCCTTAAAAAGGTGGATATATTAAATGAAGCCGGGATAATTATGAACGGCCAGATTGTATTGTGTAAAGGTGTTAATGACGGAGCGGAGCTTGATTATTCCATTAAAAAAATGATGGAATACATCCCAAATCTCCAGAGCGTCTCCGTGGTTCCCGTGGGTCTTTCAAGACACAGGGAAGGCTTATATCCCTTAGAGCCCTTTGATGCAAAGGATTCCGCCGCTGTTATAGATATGATAGAAGCCTATCAGAAAATCTGTTATGAAAAGTACGGATGTCACTTTATCCATGCCAGCGACGAGTGGTATATCCAGGCCGGAAGAGATCTTCCCCCTGAGGAAAATTACGACGGTTATCTTCAGCTTGAAAACGGGGTGGGGATGATTCGCCTTATGATAAACGAGTTTAACAAACGGCTTGATGAACTTAAAAGCGCAGACTTTAAACTTGAAAACAAGAGGCATATCTCCGTTGCCACAGGACGTCTTGTGGAGGGATATATCAAGAGATTTGTGGATATTCTTGAAAAAGAATATCCCGGGCTTTCGGTTAATGTGTATGCCATAAGAAACGACTTTTTCGGGGAGAGGATAACGGTTTCCGGTCTTATATGTGCCTGCGATCTTATGGCACAGCTTAAGGATAAAGATCTGGGTGAAGCCCTTCTTTTACCCTGTAATATACTGCGTTACAATGAGGATGTTTTCCTTGATGACGTGCATTTGTCAGAGGTCGTAAGTACTTTACAAGTTCCTGTTAATATTGTAAAATCTACAGGATGTGATTTTGTAAATTCAGTACTTGGAATAGATTAGAGAGGTTTTATGGACGTTAAGAGAACAGGTCATATAGTGGCCATTGTGGGAAGACCCAACGTGGGTAAATCCACACTTTTTAATGCCCTTGCGGGAGAAAAGATTTCCATTGTCAAAGATACTCCCGGCATAACAAGAGACAGGATATATGCGGATGTCACCTGGCTTGACAAGGCATTTACCATAATCGATACAGGCGGTATAGAGCCTGACAGTAAGGATGTTATCATCTCCCAGATGAGAGAGCAGGCGCAGATAGCCATTGATACTGCGGATGTTATTATCTTTTTGGTGGATGTTAAACAGGGACTTCAGGATGCGGACATGAAGGTTGCGGATCTCTTAAGAAGATCTCACAAGCCTGTACTTTTGGTGGTTAACAAGGTAGACAGCTATGAGAAATACATAGCTGATATATATGAGTTTTACAACCTGGGTATGGGAGACCCCATCGCAATTTCAAGTGCCAACAGAACGGGACTTGGAGATATGCTGGATGAGGTGGTCTCTCATTTTGATGAGGATCGTTTCTCTGAGGAAGCGGACGAGAGAGTCCATGTGGCTATAATCGGTAAACCCAACGTGGGTAAATCCTCCCTTATCAATAAGCTTTTGGGTGAAAACCGCCTTATTGTTTCCGATATTGCCGGCACCACAAGAGATGCGGTGGATACACCCATTAAACATAACGGCAAGGAATATGTATTTATAGATACAGCAGGTCTTCGAAGAAAGAACAAGATCAAAGAAGACCTTGAGCATTATATGATAGTGCGCACCGTTTCCGCGGTGGAGCGCTCTGAGGTGGTGGTACTTCTCATCGACGCCCTTATGGGAGTTACTGAGCAGGATGCCAAGATTGCGGGAATCGCCCATGACAGAGGAAAGGCTGTAATTATAGCCGTAAACAAATGGGACGCCCTTGAGAAGGATGACAAGACCATCTATCGTTTTACGGAGAAGATTAAAGAGACTCTTTCCTTTATGAACTATGCCCAGATACTTTTTATCTCGGCCAAAACAGGACAGCGTCTCAACAAACTTTTCGAAACCATAGATACGGTAAGCGAAAACCATGCCATGCGTGTTCAGACCGGTGTGCTTAACGAGATTATGGCTGAAGCTGTGGCTATGCAGCAGCCTCCCACAGATAAGGGTAAGAGGCTCAGACTCTTTTATATCACTCAGGCATCGGTTAAGCCCCCTACCTTTGTTATATTCGTTAATGACAAGGAGCTTATGCATTTCTCCTATACAAGATATATAGAGAATCAGATAAGGGAGACCTTCGGTTTCGTGGGAACACCCTTACGATTTATTATAAGAGAGCGAAAGGAAGAGTAATAAATGCTTTTCAGGATCTGTTTTATCGTTATAGGTTATTTTTTCGGTCTTATACAGACCGCGTTTATATACGGTAAGCTTCACGGTATCGATATAAGAGAGCACGGAAGCGGTAATGCAGGCACCACCAATACATTAAGAGTCCTGGGAACCAAAGCGGGACTTGTGGTATTTTTCGGAGACAGTTTTAAATGTATTCTCGCCATACTTGTAACTGTGGCGCTGTTTCAGTCCAAATGCGATATTCACAAGCTTTTGATTGGGGCATATACGGCCACCGGTGTAATCTTTGGTCACAACTTTCCTTTTTACATGAATTTCAAAGGGGGAAAGGGAATCGCCGCAACTGCGGGACTTATTATCAGTTTCTGGATTCTCACGGGAAATATCTGGTTTTTTATTATCGGAAACCTTGCTTTCTTCGGAGTTTTCTTTATAACTCATTATGTGTCACTGGGTTCTCTTGTTTTGTACATCACTTTCTTTGTAATGTGCCTTGTTATGGGAACCATGGGACTTTTTGAGGGAATAAGTTCCGTTCAGCTTACGGAAATGTATATCGTCATTATTGTTTTGCTTGTAATGGCTTTTTGGAGACACAGATCCAATATCAAAAAGCTTATTAAGGGTGAAGAGAGAAAGACATATCTGCTTAAAAAAAATAAAGCGAATTGATCGGAGGTGTATATGAGCAGAGTAAGTGTTTTGGGAGCAGGCACATGGGGAATAGCCCTTGCCCGCGTTCTTAATAAGAACGGTCATGACGTTACAATATGGTCCGCTCTTAAGGATGAAATCGATATGCTTAATACCAATCATGAGCACAAAATGCTTCCCGGTGTTAAGATAGATGAATCCATCAAATATACATGTGATGATGAAGAAGCTGTAAAGGATATGGATCTTGTGGTTATGGCGGTTGCCAGCAAATACACAAGATCTACCGCAAATCGATTTGCAAAGATTGTAAAAAAGGGACAGCTTATAGTGGATGTGGCAAAGGGTATCGAAGAGGATTCCCTTAAGACCCTTTCACAGATAATAGAAGAAGAGATTCCCGACGCCAATGTGTGTGTATTGTCAGGTCCTTCCCATGCGGAGGAAGTTATAAGAGACATCCCCACCACAATTGTTGCGGGAGCTCACAGAAAGAAGGATGCGGAGTTCATTCAGACTCTCTTTATGAATGAGAATTTCCGTGTATATACAAGCCCGGATATGCTGGGAATGGAGCTTGGAGCCGCTCTTAAAAATGTGGTGGCTTTGGCTGCGGGCGCTGCCGACGGACTTGGCTACGGCGACAACACGAAGGCCGCTCTTATCACAAGAGGTATTGCTGAAATCAAGCGCCTTGCGGTTGCCATGGGATGCAATCCCGAGACCATAAACGGACTTACGGGAATGGGTGACCTTATAGTTACCTGCGCCAGCATGCATTCAAGAAACAGAAGAGCCGGAATCCTTATAGGACAGGGCATGAGCTGTGAGGATGCCATGAAGGAAGTTAAGATGGTGGTAGAGGGCGTTTATTCCGCCAAGGCCGCACTTCAGCTTTCCAAGAAATACAATGTTAATCTTCCCATAATCGAGCAGGTCAACTTGGTGCTCTTTGAGGGTAAAAATCCTGCAGATGCAGTTAAAGAGCTTATGCTCAGAGACAAGAAGATAGAGATATCCGATTCCATGTGGGACAAAGAATAGACAGAGGACAATATGCTTAACGATACATTTAAGGGTACAGGAGAATATGTGGCAAGTCCCGAGCTTATGGCCGGGGTTAATGTAGCCATTGCTTTAAAGAAGCCTTTACTTATAAAGGGTGAACCGGGAACAGGCAAAACAATGCTTGCGGAGGCTGTTGCCAAAGCCCTGGGTAAAAGACTTATTATCTGGAATATTAAATCCACCACCAAAGCTCAGGAAGGTCTCTATGTATACGATACGATTCAGAGACTTTACGACGGTCAGTTCGGTGAGGAAGGCGTGGATGATATCTCAAGATATATAAAGCTTGGAAAACTGGGAGAGGCTTTTAAAAGCGACGAGCAGGTGGTGCTTCTTATAGACGAGATAGATAAGGCAGATCTTGAGTTCCCCAACGACCTTCTCTGGGAGCTTGATCAGATGGAGTTTTACATCAATGAGACCAAAGAGACCGTTAAGGCCAAGAACCGTCCCATTGTTATAATTACCAGTAATGCTGAGAAGGAACTTCCCGATGCCTTCCTAAGAAGATATATTTTCCATTACATAGATTTCCCGGATAAGGAGCTTATGGAGGAAATTGTAAGAGTTCATTATCCTGAGGTGGAGAAGAAACTTCTCGATGCCGCAATGGATGTTTTCTACGATATCAGAAGCATTCACGATATCAGAAAAAAGCCCAGTACCTCAGAACTTATCGACTGGGTAAATGCCCTTATGTTGGGAGGAATCCCCGCGGAGACCATTAAGGAAAAACTTCCCTTTGTGGGTGTTGTGGTTAAGAAGGACGAAGATCTGGCACTTGTTAAACATAACTCTTCTTTATAGGACTGATATATGTTTACGGATTTTTTTGAAAATTTACGAAGTAAGGGATTAAGGGTAACTTTAGGTGAGTTTCTCACCTTACACGAAGCTCTGGATAAGGGGCTTTGCACCGGTTCCCTTACGGAATTTTATTATATTTCCAGGATGATCCTTGTAAAATCTGAAACGGATTACGACAAGTTCGACTCTGCTTTCGAAGAGTGTTTTAAAGGCGTTAAGCACGAGACGGAAGTAGGAAGCATGATGTTACGGTGGCTTGACAAATCGGATATGCAGGAACTTTTTAACGAGCATGCCAAGGACCATCTTAACAAAATGGAAGGCCTTAATATTGACAAGGAAGATGTTGAGACCAAGTTTAAAGACCGTTTGAAGGATCAGGATACGGAGCATAACGGCGGAAGTTTCTGGATAGGAACCATGGGAAAAACCTCCTTCGGAAATATGGGAGGAAATGTAGGCGGCGTAAGAGTCGGTGGTCAGACCGGATATCAGTCGGCCTTTTCCGTTGTGGGTGCAAGGAAATTCAAGGATTTCAGAGACGACAAAACCATTACCAACAGAGAGTTTCAGCTGGCTTTCAGAAAGCTTAGACAGTTTTCAGCAAGGCTTGATATTCCCGAGAGGGAATTGGATATAGAAAATACTATCGATAAAACCTGTTTGAACGGTGGATTCCTACAGATAGAGATGAAAAAGCCCAGAAAGAATGCGGTTAAGCTTTTGATGCTTATGGATTCCGGGGGAACCATGATACCCTATACCAGGCTTTTGAACGATCTTTTCCAGGCGGTAAGTAAATCCAATCATTTTAAAGACGTAAAATGTTATTATTTTCATAACTGTATTTATTCCAAGGTTTATAAGACACCGGAGTGCGAGTACGGAGACTGGGTGGACCTTCAATGGCTGTTTAGGAATACGGACAGCGATTACAAGGTTATCATAGTGGGGGATGCCGCCATGGCTCCCGAGGAACTGTATTCAGATACCGGTAATTACAGAGGACCCAACGACGGCTTAAGCGGTTATGAGTGGCTTAAACTGTTAAAAAAACATTATAAAAAATCGGTATGGCTTAATCCCAAGATGGCCATAGGTCATGCTCCCTGGAGAGAAGCGGAGACAGCCGTCAAGGAAATGTTTCCCATGTTCAGGCTTACAATAGACGGTTTAAACAGAGCAATGGCCATACTTATGACAAACAGATAATTATTTCCGAAAGGAATCTGAAAGGAGATCAAGGTGAATATATTTGACGAACTTAAGGCCAGAGGCCTTATAGCACAGCTTACTGACGAGGAAGAGATAAAGGAACTTGTAAATAACGGTAAAGCCGTATTTTATATTGGTTTCGATCCCACAGCAGACAGTCTTCATATCGGTCACTTCATGGCTCTTTGTCTTATGAAGAGAC
>JAILPU010000233.1 GCA_024699395.1 Lachnospiraceae bacterium
TGTCGTCGAACACTTGGGCGAAGTCAACCTTCTCGGGTTTGA
Source organism: Lachnospiraceae bacterium (assembly GCA_024699395.1). Taxonomy (GTDB): domain Bacteria; phylum Bacillota; class Clostridia; order Lachnospirales; family Lachnospiraceae; genus Acetatifactor. The sequence continues at coordinate 43 of JAILPU010000233.1, forward strand.
TGGCCAGAGCCTGTCCCATCGACGAGGCCTCGAGGATATCGTTGATAAGTCGCATGAGCATGTCGCAGTTGTTGCGGATGATGCGGATAAATTCCATGAAAACAACGATACCTTTTTCAGCGCACTTATCAAGAGGGATGTTATTAACACCTGCACCTGCTCTTGCTACGCAAAGAAGCTTGTCTGAAAGCTCCATCTCGTGCATTGAAGCACTTCTTACGAGAATTCCCTCTGCATCATTAACATCATCTATAACTTTAAAATCTCCGGTGAGATTCTTGAGACCAAAATCCGAAATGGGATTGAGACAATTAAGATTAAACATTTTAGCTATTCTCCTTCTCAAACTTCTTCATGAATTCAACAAGCTTCTCAACGCCTTCCTTGGGCATTGCGTTGTAAATGGATGCTCTCATACCGCCAACTGATCTGTGACCCTTAAGGTTAACAAATCCTGCCTCTGCAGCCTCCTTAACAAACTTAGCGTCAAGTTCATCATTGCCTGTAACAAAAGGAACGTTCATAAGGGATCTGTCCTCTTTTCTTACAGTACCCTTGAAGAGCTTGCTGGAATCAAGGAAATCATAGAGAATCTTAGCCTTCTCTTCGTTTCTCTGCTTCATTACCTCAAGACCGCCCATCTTCTTGATCCACTTAAATACCTTACCGCAGATATAGATTCCGTATGCGGGGGGAGTATTATAAAGTGAGTTTGCATCGGCATGAGTCTTATATTTAAGCATGGTGGGAGTTCCGGGAAGTGTATCCTCAGTGATAAGGTCCTCTCTGATGATAACGATAACAACACCTGCGGGTCCGATGTTCTTCTGAACGCCGCCGTAGATTACTCCGTACTTGGTAACATCAACGGGCTCAGAAAGGAAGCAGCTTGAAACATCACTTACAAGAGTCTTACCCTTGGTGTTGGGAAGAGTCTTGAACTTTGTTCCGTATATGGTGTTGTTCTCGCAGATATAAACATAGTCTGCATCTTCAGAAATGGGAAGATCGGAGCAATCGGGGATATATGAGAAAGTCTCATCCTCACTTGAAGCGATCTTATTGGTTTTACCGTAGATGGAAGCCTCCTGATATGCCTTCTTAGCCCACTGACCTGTTACGATGTAATCGGCAACCTTATTTTTCATAAGATTCATGGGAATCATGGCAAACTGCTGGCTTGCTCCGCCCTGAAGGAACAAAACCTTGTAATTGTCAGGAATATTCATAATATCCCTCAAATCCTGCTCTGCATCCTTTATGATCTTATCATAAGTTTTGGAACGGTGGCTCATCTCCATCACGGACATACCACTGCCCTGATAATCAAGCATCTCATCAGCTGCTTCTTTTAAAACCTCCTCGGGCAGAACAGCAGGTCCTGCGGAAAAATTGAATACTCTTGACATAACTTTCCTCCTGAATGATAGATAATTTTTTAACACTATTAGAAATAATAAGCTTTATTTTATTTCAAGTCAACAAATTTTTACTTTAGTAAAAAACAAGCGTGGGCGTTCCCACCTCCACCATCTTATAAAGACTGGCTACCTTGGACTTGGGCATATTGATACAGCCGTGGGACCCCCCTGTTTTATAGATGGAACCTCCGAATCTGGATCTCCAGGTGGCATCGTGAATACCCACACCTCCCACAACAGGCATCCAGTAATATACAAAGGATTCGTAATCGGGACCTCTTAAGGTCCTGTTCTTTTCCTTACTGTAAACATAATATACTCCCTGGGGAGTACCTCTTTTCTTGGAGATATCACCGGTTACCACATCGCTTTCCAGTACAAGATATCCCTCCTGGTAAAAGTAAAGCTTCTGGGCTGAAAGATCCACCTCTATATAGGTGTTTCCTATATCATCCTTACCCCTCACATACCCTTTCCTTAGATACTCGGGAATATGAGGTTCACATCCCTTTGAAAAATATTGGGGATCATGAAGCGCCTCTTTAAGGAAATCTATCTCTGCGTCAATATCTATGGTGGTTCCGTAGGTACCGCCGTGAATAACAACCACATCACCTCTGGTCGCCCTAAAGGATACATCATTTCCGTAAGTATTGTAACCCTCATAAAGATCCGTGACAAATTCCTCGCAGGCTGTTTCATCCACAAGAATGTTACCGTAACTGTCGGTAGCTACTTTGCCGTTTCTTGCCTCCACAAAAGAGCTCATTTTCTTTCGATCCATTGAGACAACCCGGTCTCCAAGATCGTATGTCAGCTTGCAGTCAAGAAAAGAATCAAGTTTCTCCCAGATTGCCAGGTTTTTTTCGGCCAATTCCGAGAGCTCTTCATCATGGAAACAATCGTCCGAAAGAATGATATCGAATTCTCTTTTCATTAAGCATTCTTCGATTTCAAGCATCACCTTGTCAGTGTCGGGAACATGTTCCAATCCGTTGTGAAGCCTGTACTCTCCGTCATCGTCCATTACAACGGCGCAGTCTCCTTTGTACTTTAAGCCGTCGCCGAAAGTAGTGCTCTCTTTCATTAGATTTATAAGCTTTTCATGATCGAAATCTATGCCGGGCTCCACCAGATAATACTTGGGGACTGCCACAGCCACAATCCACATAAAGGGATTCTTTTTGTGCATTATATCAGTAAGCTGATATCGGTAATCATACCCGGGACTGCATTCCGAAATATCGAATTCTTCGGTATTTTCCCTGTTATCCGTAATCTTCAGAGTGCCTGTTATTTTTCTGTTGTCCGTAAACAGCTTGGAAGCTTCGTTTGCATCGTAACCTGTGCAATAAACACCGTTTACGAAAGTCCCGGGCAAAAATCTGTCACCGGCGTAATAAACGGTAACAGCCAGATATCCCAGAACAAGCAAACCGAGTATACCTATCAAAATCTTTAACCAGAATTTATCCCTCATTACCCAATCTCATTACAGATCATCTGCATCAAACGCTTCGCTAATGGGTGCTCCTGCAGGAACCATGGGGAACACCTTGTCATC
>JAILPU010000296.1 GCA_024699395.1 Lachnospiraceae bacterium
TAAGTTTACTTCAAGATCGATGTAATCGTCTGCCTTAAAGATTCTGAAGGGAACGGGATTGGGTGTACCGAACTTGTTATCAAGAATCTCCTTCATATTGAAGTAATATATTCTCTGGTCCTTACCGGTATCACCGCCGTAAGAAAAACGACCAAGCATATTTTTAAAGGTTGCAACTACGCTGTCAGAGAGCTTTCCGGAAAAGATTGAAGGCTCTGTGGATGTATCAAAAGTGAACTGTCCGGGCTCAGCCGAGAACTCAACTATCTGACCCTGCTCCACTATTATCATACACTGACCGTCGGCAACGGCTATTCCGGAACCGTTGGAGATAATATTGTCATCTCCCTTTGTGTTGGAAGAATGTCCGCTTACTCTCTTTTGTCCTTTCTTCATCAAAACATCGGAGGACATTGCCTCGCAATAAAAAAACTCTTTCCACTGGTCAGCCATTGTTGATGAGGCTGCGCCTAAAGCTGCTTGAATAAGTCCCATAATTAAAACCCATTTCATAATTGTTTTCAAAGGCATTCACATGAACGCCACATTAAATCAATTATACCACAGATTATCTCATTTTAAAGCACTTTAGAAAGTGATTTGGCAATAAAAAACGCCTGAGAACCACGTTCTCAGGCGCTTTTAGTGCTGGTGGCCGGACTTGAACCGGCACGGGGTTGCCCCCGAGGGATTTTAAGTCCCTTGCGTCTGCCTATTCCGCCACACCAGCGAAGGCTTTCTGCAGGGTCCGCATGCAATGGATGGAGGTGGATTCGAACCACCGAAGCAATTTGCAGCAGATTTACAGTCTGTCCCCTTTGGCCACTCGGGAATCCATCCATAGAGCAAATGCCCTAACAAAGAGAAAGTTTAACATAAGTCTGCTACAAATGCAATACGGTTAAGGATTATATTTTAGTATCATCCCCGAATAAGGGGGCATATCAATAACTACCCTGCCGGCTCTCAAAGTATAATCCCATCCAAATGTACGGTAACCGTTGATGTCTGTCTGGAAAAGGGTGATGAGCTTTCCGGTCTTGGGCAGTCCCACCTCCCACACGGGAAGCTTCTTTAACATAGTCTCGGGACTGTTGTTAATAAGGATAAAACACTGGCCCTTTTGTGTAAAACGGGCATATGCCACAAAATCCTTGGCGCCTCCCACGTACTTGATGGAACCGTTTCTAAGCTCCGGGTTCTGTTTTCTTATCTTTATTATCTCTCTGTGGAATCTTATAAGATCTCTGTCTTCATTTCCCCAGGGATAAGTCCTTCTGTTGTCGGGATCGGTAAAACCGCACACCCCCGCCTCATCGCCGTAATAAATGGTGGGAGCTCCCAGCCAGGTCATCTGCATAACAACACCAAGCCTGAATACCGCGGGATTATTACCCTCCTCTGCAGCATGAGATCCAAGAGTTCCAACCCTTCCCACTTTATGTGACGTTCTTGTCATAAATCTTGAGTGGTCGTGATTGGACAATTCATTCATTGCCACCATGTGACTGGGCATGGTAAATGTAGCACCGTGATGCTGCATGGCCTGCCAAAAAGCTGTTCCGTTTCCAAGAAAATCGGGTTTGAAATCATCGGAATGCTTTTCCATTCCCGTTAAGAACCAGGTGACAGGCTCCATAAAGGCATCGTAGTTCATTACGGTATCCCACTCGTCACCCTGAAGCCAGTCTTTAGCGTTTCCGTAGTGCTCCGCTAAAATAATAGCATTGGGATTGGCGCTCTTTACCGCACTTCTGAAAGCCTTCCAGAATTTGTGGTTAAATTCGCCGCTGTGACCCAGATCCGCCGCAACATCAAGTCGCCAGCCGTCGGCATTAAAGGGAGGTGAAACCCATTTTTTACCGATTTCCAACACATACTGACATAATTCTTCGCTGGCTTCATAATTAAGTTTCGGCAAAGTGTCGTATCCCCACCAGCCGTCATAGGATGTATTGTACGGCCAGCCGTCGGGATTTTTGAAATCAAAATAACTTCTGTAGGGACTGTCTTTGCTTACATGGGCGCCCTTTTCGTAACCCGGCGCATTCTCATATATACGCTCCCTGTCCATCCACTTGTTAAAGGAACCGCAGTGATTAAAC
>JAILPU010000324.1 GCA_024699395.1 Lachnospiraceae bacterium
GGGTAACGGAAGAAAATGTGATGCCAGGATAGCCGATAATATCAAGGCTCTTTTTGAGGCGGCCAAAAGAGAGGGACTCAGTCTTTATCTTTGCTCCCCCTACAGAGATCTTGACAGGCAGAATATGCTTTTTGATAAAAAGATCAAGAACTATATGGGAAGAGGTATGTCCTATGCAGAGGCATATATTAAGGTTGCCACTGCGGTCACGGTACCGGGATGCAGCGAGCATCAGGTGGGCCTTGCCTTTGATATCACCTCCACCACATATACTGTGCTTGATTCCGGATTCGGCAATACCGATGAGGGAAAATGGCTTGAAGAAAACTGCGCCCGTTTCGGCTTTATCTTAAGATATCCCAAGGGGAAGGAAAGAATAACAGGCATTGAATACGAACCCTGGCATTTCAGATATGTGGGTGAGGAAGCCGCGGCTGTTATTATGGAAAAGGGCATTACTCTTGAAGAATTCTGGGAGGAATACTTAAAGTGAAATATACGGTTCTGAAAACTGAAGGAAGGGCTAAAAGAGCGGAATTTGAGACGGTGCACGGTACCGTTCAGACTCCTGTTTTTATGAATGTGGGTACTGTTGCAGCAATTAAAGGCGCTGTGGCCACTTCGGATCTTGAAAAAATAAAAACACAGATAGAGCTCTCCAATACATATCATCTTCATGTACGCCCCGGTGATGAGATAATTAAAAAGCTGGGTGGACTTCATAAATTCATGTCCTGGAATAAGCCTATTCTTACGGACTCCGGGGGATTTCAGGTTTTTTCCCTTGCAAAGCTTCGTAAGATCAAAGAGGAGGGAGTGTATTTTAACTCCCATGTGGACGGAAGAAAGATTTTTATGGGACCGGAGGAGAGTATGACCATCCAGTCCAATCTGGGTTCCACAATCGCCATGGCTTTTGATGAGTGCCCTTCAAGTGTGGCTGACAGGAATTATGTTCAGGCTTCCGTGGAAAGAACCACCAGGTGGCTTGAAAGATGCAAGAATAAAATGCGGGAACTTAATTCCCTTGAGGATACGGTCAATAAAGAACAGCTTCTTTTCGGTATCAATCAGGGGGCAATTTATTCGGATATCCGCATAGAGCACGCCAAGATTATAAGCGATATGGATCTTGACGGATATGCGGTGGGGGGACTTGCGGTAGGTGAGACCCACGAAGAGATGTACAGGGTGTTGGAGGATGTGGTGCCGTTCCTTCCCCGGAATAAACCCACTTATCTTATGGGAGTCGGTACTCCCGCCAATATTCTTGAGGGTGTTGAGAGAGGTGTTGACTTCTTTGACTGCGTTTATCCTTCAAGAAACGGACGTCACGGTCATGTTTATACGGATCAGGGCAAACTTAATCTCTTCAATGCCTGCTATGAGCTTGACGACAGACCCATTTCCCATACCTGTAACTGCCCCGCATGTCAAAGATATTCCAGGGCATATATAAGACATCTTCTTAAAGCAAAGGAGATGCTGGGAATGAGACTTTGCGTTCTTCACAACCTTTATTTCTACAACAATATGATGGAAGAGATAAGGGATGCGTTGGACAGAGGGGAATTCGCATCTTACAAAAAGAATAAACTTGAATCCATGGCATCTTCTCTTGACCGCGGATAAGTTTTAGGGTAAACTAACATATCGGGAACAGAGGTTTCCCGATTAATAATATTTGGAGGTCCTATGATCAATTTTGTTTTAACTGCAACAACAGGAGGAACCGCTGCCACTCCTATGGGAGGATATGCGGGCTTGATTTGGATTATTGCACTTGTTGCTATGATGGGTTTCATGATGATTTCACAGTCCAAGGCTCAAAAAAAAGAGCAGGCTGCAAAGGCACAGATGCTTGCGGATTTGGCAGTTGGTGACTGTGTTCTTACTTCTTCCGGGTTCTATGGTATTATTATTGATATTTCCGACGACACTGTGATCGTCGAGTTCGGTAACAATAAGAATTGTCGTATACCAATGGAAAAAACTGCTATCAGTAAAGTAGAGAAAGCTGAGAATTAGGATTGAAAGACAATGCAGTTAATGCATTGTCTTTTTTATAAAATTTTGAAAAGGCGGTAATGTTATGAAGCTTAATATCGTT
>JAILPU010000010.1 GCA_024699395.1 Lachnospiraceae bacterium
TTTTCTTATCTCCATTTATAATGATTCTACTTTTTCTTTCTGTCAGCGAGTACCATCTTACGCATGGATTTGATTTCCTGTGTAAGGTCTCTCTTTGCGGGACAAATAAAGCTGCAGCATCCGCACTCACAGCACTCCATGCCGTTAAGTTTAACAAATGCTTCCTTATCATTATGCTCTACACAGTCCGCAAGCTTTGAAGGAACAACTCTTCCGGGACATACTTCCACGCACTTTCCGCAGTTAATACATGATGTATGTTTGCTCTTTGAAACAACATCCTCTTTAAATGCAAGAATAGCGGTTGATGTCTTGGTGGAAGGAGAATCAAACTCAAACATGGCAAATCCCATCATGGGACCGCCGCAGATCACCTTCTCGGGTTCACAGTTAAAACCGCCTGCAGCTTCTATAAGCTCGCTGTATGAGGTACCGATTCTGATCTTGAAGTTGCAGGGATCGTTAATGGCATCACCTGTAATGGTAACGATTCTCTCCATGAGAGGACGTCCCAAAAGCACTGCATTTCTTACAGCCACAATGGTATCCACGTTATTTACCACACAGCCTGCATCTGCAGGAAGCATTGTGGAATTAATTTTTCTCTTGGTAACCGCATAGATAAGCTGACGCTCCGCACCCTGAGGGTACTTGGTCTTAAGTGCCTTAACGGTGATTTTTCCCTCGTTTACAACAAGGGCTTTAAGTTTTTCAATACAATCGGGCTTATTATCCTCAACTGCCAGAATTGCCTGTGCATTGGGGAAAAGCTTTAAGTAAACCTTCAAGCCCTCCACAAGCTTCTCGGGCTCCTCCATCATTCTTCTGTAGTCGGAAGTAAGATAGGGTTCACACTCTGCACAGTTGGCGATAACATAATCTATCTTTTCGGGTTCCTTGGGGGAAACCTTTACATGAGTAGGGAATCCCGCACCACCCATACCTACGATACCGGCAGCCTGTATAAGTCCCACAACCTCTTCTCTTGTCATGGACTCATAATCGGGATGGGGTGTATATTCCACTTCCTCATACTTGTTATCATTTTCAATTACAATACTGTTAACCTTCTCTCCGGTAACAACACGTCTGGGCTCAATAGCCTTAACTGTTCCCGAAACCGAAGCGTAAATAGGAGCCGAAACAAATCCCCCAGCTTCCGCAATCAGCTGTCCCTGAAGAACTCTGTCGCCTTTTGCAACAACAGGCTTTGCAGGTGCGCCGATATGCTGACTTAAGGGATACACAAGGTCTCCCTTGGGTTCGTACACCCTAATGGGTTTTGATTTGGACAAATCCTTTCCGTCATAAGGATGGATTCCGCCCTTAAAAGTTAACTTTTCCAACATCACATATCCTTCCCATAAAACATTCTTTTTAAGGCCAAAAAAATAAACGGTCTTTAAGCCGACCTTTTTATAATACTATTATTTGAACAAAAATACCACTAAATATTGTTACAAAATGCAAAAAACATGTTACAATTAATTTGTTTATGTCAACCAAACGCTCCACAGGGGGTTATTATGATAAAAAAAATCGAACCGATTAAAGATTTTACCCTTAAATATCCTCTTGAAAAAATCGCATATATTGAGGATATTTTGTTTTTCGACATAGAGACCACTGGGTTCACCGCAAACAGCGCCTATCTTTATATGATTGGTTGCGCCTACAACGCTTCCGGTGAATGGTACACCATCCAGTGGCTTGCAGAAAGCTACGAAGAGGAACAACAGGTGGTGGAAGCATTTGTTTCTTTCGCCCGCACCTATGCCGTATTTATCCATTTTAACGGCAATAACTTTGATATACCCTTTATTATCAAAAAGCTGGAAAAGTACAATATAGACTTTGATTTTACCGGGTATGACGGGGTGGATATATACAGAAGAGTCTCTCCCTACAAGTACTTTTTGAAGCTTCCCAACTGTAAGTTAAAAACCATCGAGGAATACTTAGGATGTAACAGAGAGGACGAGCTTTCCGGAAGAGATCTTATAAACGTCTATCATGAATATGTTAAAGACAAGGATGAAGAAAAGGGAAAGCTCTTACTTCTTCACAACCATGACGACCTTAAAGGAATGCTGGAGATTCTCCCTATTCTTGGGGTTTACGATATGTTCAATACCCTCCCCGCAATACATAAGGTTGCCATCAATCATTACAAGGATCACCATCTTGCCGAGAAAAAAGAACTTTTCATGTGTCTGGATCTCGCTACTCCCCTCCCCGCTCCCATAAGTGCCAACGCCAGGAGCTGTTTCTTTAAGGGCGAGGAAAATTACATAACGCTTCGAGTTCCTGTATATGAGGGAGAACTCAAATATTTTTATTCAAATTACAAGGATTATTATTACCTTCCCAACGAGGATGTGGCTCTTCACAAGTCGGTTTCCTCTTTTATCGACAAAGATTACAGAATTCCCGCTACCGCAGCTACCTGTTACACCAGAAAAGAATCAAGATATCTCCCTCAATGGTCCGAGCAATTTGTTCCCTTCTTTAAAAAGGAATTCAAAGGACACGAGCTCTTCTTCGAGATAACGGACGAACTTAAGAGAGATAAAGACGCATTTTCAAAATATGCTTTAATGGTTATTAATATGATCGCATCTGATTATTAAATCTCGCCATTTTAACACCATCATAAAATTAGTAACAGTCCGATTTACGCCGAGCACTGTACATCCTATATAATTTTTATCGGATATGATAATCAAAACAGCATAATTTTTTGCATTAAAAAGCCGCTCCCCACGGGAACGGCTTTTATTATGTACAAACTCAGTATACATATGAACATAACAATACTCGAATGTCTGTCAGTCCTTGGAATA
>JAILPU010000038.1 GCA_024699395.1 Lachnospiraceae bacterium
ACGGAATCGGTCCCGAGATAGTGGCTCAGGCCAAAAAGGTTCTTAATGTTGTATGTGAAAAATACGGTCATACCGTTGAATTTAAGGATATTCTTATGGGAGGAGCATCAATTGATGCTTACGGCGTGCCTCTTACGGACGAAGCTATTGAGACTGCAAAGAGCGCAGATGCCGTTCTTATGGGTTCCATAGGAGGAGATACAACCACATCTCCCTGGTACAAGCTATCTCCCGAGCTTCGACCCGAAGCAGGACTTCTTAAGATAAGAAAGGCACTTAATCTTTTTGCCAATTTAAGACCTGCTGTTTTATACGAGGAGCTTTCAAAATCTTGCCCCTTAAGAGAGGATATTGCCAAGAAAGGCTTTGATGTCCTTATTATGAGAGAGCTTACGGGAGGTCTTTATTTCGGCGCAAGAAAGACCTTTATCGAAGACGGAGTGGAGAAAGCAGTGGACACTCTTGAGTACTCCGAAACCGAGATCAGACGTATTGCCCTTAAAGGCTTTGAGATAGCTCGTAAAAGAAATAAAAAGGTTACAAGCGTTGATAAGGCCAACGTTCTTGATTCTTCAAGACTCTGGAGAAAGATAGTAAATGAGGTTGCAAAGGATTATCCCGATGTTACTTTGGAGCATATGCTGGTGGATAACTGCGCAATGCAGCTTGTAAAGGATCCTTCACAGTTTGACGTTATCCTCACCGAGAATATGTTCGGAGATATTCTTTCCGATGAGGCCAGCATGATCACAGGTTCCATCGGAATGCTTTCCAGCGCAAGCTTAAACGATACAAAGTTCGGTCTTTACGAGCCCAGCCACGGTTCGGCTCCCGATATTGCCGGCAAGGATATAGCAAACCCCATCGCCACAATTTTAAGCGCCGCTATGATGTTGAGATTTTCCTTCGACCTTGACAAGGAAGCCGATGACATCGAAAATGCTGTTAAAACTGTTTTAAAAGAGGGTTACAGAACAATAGATATAGCATCTGAGGGTATCAAACCCATAAGCTGTACCGAGATGGGTAATGTTATCGCATCCCACATTTAACTTGTAATCAATAGAAAAGAGGTAAAAATATATGAGAAGTGATTCGGTTAAGACAGGAGTTGCACAGGCTCCTCACAGAAGTCTTTTTAATGCTCTCGGTTTCACAAAGGAGGAACTTGAGCGTCCTCTTATCGGTATAGTAAGCTCATTTAATGAGATAGTACCGGGCCATATGAATCTTGATAAGATTACACAGGCTGTTAAGCTGGGTGTTGCCATGGCCGGCGGTACTCCCGTGGTATTCCCCGCCATAGCTGTCTGCGACGGTATTGCCATGGGCCATGTGGGTATGAAATATTCTTTGGTTACAAGAGACCTTATTGCCGACAGCACAGAGTGTATGGCTCTTGCTCACGGCTTTGACGGTCTTGTATGTATCCCCAACTGTGATAAAAACGTTCCCGGCCTTCTTATGGCGGCTGCAAGACTTAATATCCCTACGGTATTCGTATCCGGCGGTCCCATGCTTGCAGGTCATGTAAAGAACAAGAAGAGAAGTCTTTCCGCTATGTTTGAGGCTGTGGGAAGCGTTGCCGCAAATACAATGACAATGGATGAACTCTGTGAGTTCGAGGAGAAGGTTTGCCCTACCTGCGGTTCATGTTCAGGTATGTACACCGCAAACTCCATGAACTGCCTTACAGAGGCTATAGGAATGGGTCTTAAGGGTAACGGAACCATCCCTGCCGTTTATTCCGAGAGAATAAGACTGGCTAAGCATGCCGGTATGAAGATTATGGAGCTTGTTGAGAAAAACATTTGCCCCAGAGACATAATGACAAAGGAAAGCTTCAGAAATGCTCTTATTGTTGATATGGCTCTCGGATGCTCCACCAATACCATGCTTCATATTCCCGCTATCGCAAAAGAAGCCGGAGTGGATCTTGACCTTGATATGGCCAATGAGCTTTCAAATATCACTCCCAATCTCTGCCATCTTGCACCTGCAGGTCCCACTTACATGGAAGATCTCAATGAAGCCGGCGGAGTATATGCGGTTATGAACGAGCTTTCCAAGAAGAACCTTCTTAATCTTGATTGCATGACCGTAAACGGAACCACAATCGGTGAAAATATAAAGAACTGCGTTAACAAAGATCCCGAGGTTATAAGACCTCTTGAGAATCCCTATTCTCAGACAGGCGGTATCGCAGTACTTAAGGGTAATCTTGCTCCCGACAGCGGCGTTGTTAAGCGTTCCGCAGTTGCAGAAAGCATGCTTAAACATGAAGGCCCCGCAAGAGTATTTGACTGTGAGGAGGATGCTATTGCAGCCATCAGAGGCGGTAAGATCAACCCCGGAGACGTGGTTGTTATCAGATACGAAGGACCTAAGGGAGGCCCCGGTATGAGAGAGATGCTTAACCCCACCTCAGCCATTGCAGGTATGGGTCTGGGAGAGAGCGTTGCTCTTATTACAGACGGAAGATTTTCCGGAGCATCAAGAGGAGCTTCCATCGGACATGTATCTCCCGAAGCTGCAGTGGGCGGACCTATTGCCCTTGTTAAAGAAGGAGATATCATAAGCATTGATATTCCTGCCAACAAGCTTAACATGCTTGTTGATGATGAGGAGCTTGAGAGAAGAAGAGCAGAATGGCAGCCCAGAGAGCCCAAGGTTAAAACAGGCTATCTTGCAAGATATACACAACTGGTAACAAGCGGTAACATGGGTGCCGTACTTGAAGTTAAAGGAAATTAATTCAAAAAAGTGAGGACGATATGATATACAACGGTTCTGAAATTGTAATTGAATGCTTAAAAGAACAGGGTGTTGATACCGTGTTCGGTTACCCCGGAGGAACGATTTTGAATGTCTACGATGCTCTTTATAAGCATCCCGAGATAAGACATATTCTCACAAGCCATGAGCAGGGAGCTGCTCACGCAGCTGACGGATATGCAAGAGCTACGGGTAAAGTTGGAGTCTGCATGGCTACCAGCGGCCCCGGAGCAACCAATCTTGTCACCGGTATTGCAACGGCTTACATGGATTCCGTTCCCTTGGTTGCCATTACCGCCAATGTTAATCTTCCTCTTCTTGGAAAAGATACCTTCCAGGAGGTTGATATCGCCGGCGTAACAATGCCCATTACAAAGCACAGCTTTATCGTAAAGAACATAAAGGATCTTGCGCCCACCATCAGAAAAGCTTTTAAAATAGCTACGGACAAGAGACCCGGACCTGTTCTTGTGGATATAACCAAGGACGTTACAGCTGATTCCTGCGAATTTGCACCTCTTAAAAAGGTGGAGGTAAATGCTAAACCTCCCGTTAACGGCGAAGATATAGAGAAGGTTATTAAATATATCGAAAAGAGTAAGAAACCCTTTATTTATGTGGGCGGCGGTGCTGTTATAAGTCAGGCTTCCCCTGAGTTAAAGGAGTTTGCAAAACTCTTGGACGCTCCCGTATGCGATACTCTTATGGGTAAGGGGGCTTTCGACAACAATGATGAGCGTTACACCGGAATGATCGGTATGCACGGAACAAAGGCTTCAAACCTTGGAGTAAGTGAGTGTGATCTTCTTGTTGCTCTTGGAGCAAGATTCTCCGACAGAGTAACGGGTAATGCCAAGAAATTCGCGAAAAAAGCTAAGATAATCCACATTGACATCGATGCGGCAGAGATCAACAAAAATGTCAGAGCCGATGCATCCGTTGTGGGAGATCTTAAAGATATTCTCAAAATCCTTAATTCAAGGATTGAGAAAAAGGACAACAGTGAGTGGATGGATAAGATAAGGGAATTTAAGGCTAAATACCCTTTGAAATACGATCAGTCCAAGCTTACATGCCCCTATGTTATAGAGACAATTGACAAGGTAACCAAAGGTAGGGCCATTATCACAACAGATGTGGGACAGCATCAGATGTGGGCTGCACAGTATTACAAGTATTCCAAGCCCAGGACTCTTATTACTTCCGGCGGTCTCGGTACCATGGGATACGGTCTCGGTGCCTGCATAGGTGCTCAGGTTGCAAAGCCCGACGATATCTGTATCAATATAGCAGGTGACGGGTGCTTCAGAATGAATATGAATGAGCTGGCAACCGCTTCAAGATACAATATTCCCATTATTCAGGTGGTTATCAACAATCACGTTTTGGGAATGGTACGTCAGTGGCA
>JAILPU010000041.1 GCA_024699395.1 Lachnospiraceae bacterium
TTCCAGTGCCTTTAATTCATTTTCGTAAAAACTGTCCGCCTCTTCATTTTTATCAAAGAGTTCTCCGTAAAGCTTAATCCATTCCAGGCGTCCCAAGGGATGGGGCTCATAACTGGAAGTCTCCACAAGGACGGGAATTCCCAAAGATTCCAGTTTTTCCCTGACATCGGGTTCATGGTATATCATGGTATTTTCTATGACAAGATCACAGCCTTCATTAAGGATAAATTCATAATCCGGCGCACTGTATTTTCCCGCATATAAAAGCTTTCCTTCACTCATTGCCTCTTTGGCTTCATCAATAAACCAGTCGCTTTCCTTTGTTCCTGAAAGCCTTATCTTATCAAGAGCCGAACACTTCACCACAAAATCCATGGCCGATGTTGACACAAGATATACTTTGGACAGAGGCTTCTTAATTACTCTTATACCTTCCGGAAGCTCTGAAGGTGCTTCTCTATTTTCCGGGACCAGAAGATAATCTCCTGAATTTTCTATGCTTATAAGAGTGTAATCTCCGTAATATCTTATCTTAAAACCTTGGGCATATTTTAATTCTCTCTCCCCTGTAAGTAAAAGCCCGCCTATACTCTCGTAATCACCGGTATAGGTGTTTTCATCGGTGGATGCAATCTCCTCTTCTTTGGAATCTTCTTTTGCATTCCAGATTATTGTGTACTCTATTTCATGGGGGGTACTCATGGCCATGGTATCTGCGATAACCGTAAGCTCTTTGGTAATATCCTTTACAGGTATTGTGAAAACAGACTGCCCCCCGGGATTTTCATTTTCATATTTGATTCCGTCTACAATCATGTAGTCGTAGTTTGTACTGCTCCATACAAGTTCGGCGAGAAACTCACCGTCTTTAACCGTAATTTTAACCGGAGAATTAATATATGCTTTCCCCGTTCCGCCCTCCATGGCTATATTGACTTCAAATTCTTTGTCTTCCCATGCAGTAACTTCGTCAACAATTTCATTTTTTTCTTGTAAAGAAGCAACCCCCTGCGAAGTGCAGGAGGTTGCCATTAACATACATGACATTATTAACAGAAAATATATTTTTTTCATATATGCTTCCTTTGATAATCTTTACTCTACCGGACTTGATACAACAACCTTATGGTCGTACCACTTTCCCTTTGTTCCAACAAGTGCAAGATCGAATTCACTGTCAAGACAGGGAACCGGAACATCAAATCCGTACACAGTCTCGGTTATACCGTCCTCATATGTGACTTCATCCTCAGTGGGCTCAAGAAGTTTGGCACCTTCTTTTTGTGCGTCTTTGGCCATACCGGGATAAAGATTTACTACATTCTTGGAAGAAAGTGTGATGTGAATTGTCATCTCACCGTTCTTAACCGTAAGTTCTCCCGTATCCCCATAAGTTTCATTTATATGAAACATGGAGGAATCTGTTGTGAACTTAACTTTATAAACACCGTCTTCTAAGACTACTCTGTTACTTTTTTTTTAGCTTCTTCGATAGCTGCGTTTGTATGAGCAACATACTTTTCGCATACGGAATCGATTCTTCCGAGACCTTCGATCCGGCAATCTACAGACTCAAAAGCACCTGATGCCTCGAACATGCTCTTCCATGAATCCTCGTCCTCGCCTGCCATATCGTTATTGGCGTGATCCCCTGCAACAACCATAAGGGGACGAAGAACTACCTTTGTGTATCCTGCTTCCTTAACTGCCTCGATTACGTTTTCGCAAGCTGTCTCTTCGGGCTCACCCTCAACAGTTCCGATAAATACATTGTTATATCCAAGCTCACCCATCTGTGTTGCCATCTGGCTGTAAGTTACCTTTGCGGTATGAGCTGTTCCGTGACCCATAAGAACAAAAGCGGTCTTGTCCTCATTTGCTGCTGCAAGATCGTCAAAACCTGCAGACTCAACCATTGCAGCAACAACAGCCTCTGCAACTTCCTTCTTATCATCGTTGATAACAGTTGCGTCAGCTCCCACTTCTCCGAGAAGAGGCTCTGCTACAGCTACTGCCTCAAACTTATCCTCGTACTCTGAAAGTGTTTCCATAAGCTCATCATACTCTGCACCGTGCATAAGGTGTGTGGGCTGAACCACAAGAGTCTTTACTCCGTTTTCTACGGCACGATCGAGAGCCTGCTTTACATTGTCGATCTTCTCATTATCTCTTGCAAGAACATGATTGATAATGATCTGTGCAGTGAAAGCTCTTCTTACTGACCAATCGGGATATGCTTCCCTAATAGCGTCCTCGATGTTTAAGATATCCTTGACACGGCTGTCGTTAAAGGATGTTCCGAAGCTTACCACAAGAATCTCATTCTCTCCGATTTCGTCATCATTTCCGGGATTGTCAAGAGAAGCATCACCGGTATCTCTTCCGAAATAATCGGGATCTGCGTCTTCGCCGCATACAAGCTCTTTCTCTGTATCGCTAAGCTCATCCCATGCTGCCTTTGCCTCAGCGCAAAGGGAATCTGTTTCCTCTGTCCACTCCTGAACGTAAATGGAATCGATAAGATCGGCAACCTTCTGTACCTTCTCCTCATCCACACCGTCAGCTTCAGATTCTGCGACTTCAGAATCTGCTTCACTTACTGTTTCTTCAACAGTGCTTGCTGTTTCATTCTGTGCGCTCCGGCATCCCATGAGCATTGTAACTCCGGTTGCCACGCAAAGAACAACTGATAAAATCTTCTTTTTCATAACTCTTCTCCTCTGAATATATTACTTCATATCTGTGGGGCATGATACATCCCACCACAGGTATAATCTAAATTAAGATTTCTTATTTAATAAAAAAAACTCATGCCGAATCAAATGACCGGAATGAGTTATTCTTGTATCACAACTAATGCCAAAAGATACTCTCTTTTGACATACGGCAACATTAGACCAATTACTCGTGATCCGGAATCCTCTTCCTGTCCCTGATACACGGCAGGTCTCCTGGCTCATACATCCTCATGTAAAAATCTGCCTTCCCGGTTTTCACCAGTGACTTCATTTCTGAAACGACTTTTACACTCCGTACTTACAGTGACGAGTTCGCACAGGTTTTGCACCTGTTTCCCTTTTAACTGCGGCAAAATCCGAAGCACCGTATACCCTATATTAAACTTTCCAAATTATAGCACAGCCTTATCGCCAAATCAACATTATATGAAGATTGACGTCGGCAGAGTACCTGCGACATATATGGCTTTCTTCAACACACATGATATATTGCGCAAACAGGCATGACCGTCTTCATTCGCACCGTGTTATTACTGCAGAAATAACAATTGGTTTAAGGGTAATAAATCCTGTATCCCTTGGACTCGTACATATTGTAGCCCATCTGCTCCAGCATCTGTACCAGATATGAATCGGCACTTCCTGAGTTAACCACATATACCGCACCCTCCTCAGGGAAGGCTTCGGTATTCACATCCAGCACATACTTTCCAAAGGAAGAGACATCCAGATAAGCCGAAGGGAAATTGGTATATTCCACTGTATCCAGATATTCGTTAAGGTTCTCCTCAACATAAAAGAGAACTCGTGGATAGTATATATCATGAGTAACATATACCTTTTCGGCATCTTTACATTCCTTTTCCAACACCTCAAAGCAGTCTCCAAGTCCCTCTCTGAAGCAGCCCCCTATGTCATTTCTGTACTCTGTAAAATAAAACATCTCAAAGCTTATAAAGCAAACAAGATACAAAATAACGGGAATAATATCAAGCCTTATTCCCTTGAACTTTCTGTTGGAGAAAGCGCTGTACCAGCCGTAGGCAGTTATGATAAGAATAGGCATAAAGATAATGTTAACTCTGTTTATGTTGACATTTACAAGAATGCCTACAAGGAAACCTGCCAGGAGGAGCACCATGGTACAGAAGAAAAAATCACCCTCATTATTGGCTTTCTTTGATTCTTCCTTCGCCTTCACCGCTTCTTTTTTCTTAAAACGTAAGAATAAAGGAGCAATCACCGCTGCCAGACCGATAAAGAAGAAGGGCAGGGAAAACTTGTAAAAAATTCCGAACTTTTCTGTGGAGTTCCATATAAGCCCGTCATTTTGTGTGGTCAGGATATTTTTAAGATTTTTAAAATTGCCGGGGATGTTCTTTAAAGACACCTCGCCACCTCTGAATACCACCATCTTAGGTATGGATAACAGAGGAGTCCTTATCTCGTTTATTGTACCTTTATTTACAAGGATAAAAAGCATTGCGGGAAGAGCTGTCAAAAACAAAACCACAAATGAAATAATCGTATATTTACTGAATTTCATCCTCTTGGTAAGGATTGCGTACAAAACCAGAAGGAATACTATCACGGGCACCACAGTCCAGACCGTTGCATAACTGTAAAGCGACAAGCCGTATATAAGTGCCGACACTATATAATATTTTTCATTTTTAAGACCCTTAAGGAAAAAGTACATTCCGAACACAAGGAATGCGGGAGCAAGATTACTCTCCAGCGCCCATCTTGACAGCATTATATGCCAGGGAGCCACTCCGCAGAAAAACATGGTGAACAATGCCAGTACATCGTCCTTAACATTTTCCCTGATCATCTTATAAACTGCCACCAGAGCAAGTATTGCAAGCACGCAGGGAACCAGTCTTATACTCCAGGTATGAAGACCGAATATGGCCACAACGGGAATCATAAGATAGGAACTGAGTGCATTCATTCCCGAACCCCAAGTCATAAGATACATGGGGAAGGAATAACCGTAGGAATCCTTACCGAATTTTAACAGTGTATATGCATTGTATCCCGAAAACGCTTCATCCTGATTGATCCCCCCCGGAACTTTTCCAAAGAGAAAGGCTCTGGCAAATACAATTAACCCCATTATTATCCAGAAAAAAATTAAGCGTTTTTTCTTTTCTAAAACCATTTTCTTTAACCCCTTCTATTATTATTTTTTATCGGGAATCCTCGCTATCAAAGGTCCCCCTTCTTTTTTTAACTGTTTCCTGTCTTCTTTGTACGTGGGACAATACACGGCCACCTCATTCCAGAAGGCGGTTGAATGATTCATATGACGTAAATGACACAATTCATGAATCACAACGTACCTTTGTACATTATGAGGAAGCAATACAAGAAGACAATTAAAATTCAGATTGCTTCCGGATGAACAGCTTCCCCATCTGGATTTTTGGGCACGTATGGCAATTCTGTTATAATCAACACCCATTCTGTCAGCAAAAAAATCCACCATGGGAATGATTTCTTTACGGGCTTTTATTTTGTATTGTTTCAATTCCTCCGGCGTAAAAAAAGGCTGCGTATTAGGTGGTTGCTTACTCTTTAACCGAAGTCTTGTTTTTTCTATCCAGTCAAGGTTTTTAAGGAGGAATTCTTCAGCCCTTTTCTGAGAGCATCTTAAAGGCGCTTTTAGGATCACTGTTTGGTCAGCTTTAACCGTGATTCCTATGGTTTTCCTCTTGGACCTGACAAAGGTATATTCAATCTTTTCCATTTTTATTTTA
>JAILPU010000122.1 GCA_024699395.1 Lachnospiraceae bacterium
ACGACAGTCGTATTATATTAATACTACGACAGACATAGTACGACAAACATAGCACGGTTATCATAGTATGTCTGATGAAGTATAAACCACGTTTGATTTGTTTGTTGATAAACCGGGTAATTAAAGTTTCAGGAAAGGAATGAGGTATTGTATGGCAGAGAGCATCAGCAGTGATGTAATCCGGGGATACAATGATACCATGATCCTGTTTCTTCTACTGGATGCCCCATCCTATGGATACGAGATATCCAAGCAGATAAGGAGCCTGACGGACGAGAAGTATCTGATCAAGGAGACCACGCTTTATTCGGCGTTTACAAGACTTGAGAAAAACGGATACATATCATCCTTCAGTCAGGAGGCGGCAAACGGTAAGAAAAGGACATACTACAGTATCACACCTGCAGGTGAGGAGTATTACCGGACCAAATGTGAGGAATGGCATCTTACCAAAGATGTTATAGAACACTTTATCAGGAATTAATCATCTGACCCGAAAGGGAGAAAGAAGGACAATATGGAAATCATCAAAAATTATTTGGAAAGTATGTTTGCGAACCTTCCCAATACACCCGATGTTTTAAGGGCTAAAAGCGAATTGCTCTCCATGATGGAGGATAAATATTCGGAGCTTATATCGGAAGGCAAAACAGAAAATGAAGCAATCGGAATAGTAATTTCCGAATTCGGTAACCTTGACGAGCTTGCGGATTCCCTTGGAATAGCAAACGCTATCAAAGTAGTGGAGACCAATGAGCGCCGTCAGGTTACCATGACAGAGTCAAGAGAGTATGTATATGAGTCCATGAGACATTATTTTATAGTGGGGTTAAGCGTTCTTCTCTTTATTGTCAGCCCTGTTGGGACCATTCTCTGCAGCGGATTTCACAGCGATTTTCTTGAAGCCATTGCAGTGGTTGCGCTCCTCTTAATGGTTGCAGTTGGTGTGGGACTTATAGTTTTTTCATCTCAGTGCATGAGAAAATGGGAATTTCTGGACAAGGTTCCCTGCACTCTGGATTTTGCCACATCTGATGAACTATACAGAGAAAAGCAGGAATTCGCTACACAGCGTGCGGTTCAACTCGCCGTCGGCATATTGTTTTGCGTGATAAGCATTGTACCTGTGATTATTTTGAGTTCTCTGACCTCATCATTTTTCCTGCTTGATGTAATCGGCCCCAGCGCACTGTTGGTATTGGTGGGAATAGGCGTTATGAAAATCATAGCTTGTAACGGAAGAAATGCAGCCATTGAAAAGCTTTTAGGACTTAACGACAAAGAAACAGTTTCAGGTAATTATGAAAGCACGGTGTCAGGAAGAGGGGCAAATATAGAAAGCCCTAAAGTAAAGAGCTTTATGCAGGTTTATTGGAAAACAGTTTCTTCCATCTATCTTATCTGGAGCTTTCTCACATTCGACTGGCATATTACATGGATAATATGGCCTATAGCAGCAGTTATTAAGAGTTTTATTATGACGATTATCGGTCAGGGAGGAAATGAAAATGAGTAAGAGAATATATTTAGCGTTATTATCCCTTGTAACCACTATAGCGGTGATTGTAGGCTTGATTATTCACGTGGGAGGATTTTCACTTAGCGTATTCGGAATTTTTGGAGGTAAAGAAGCAAAGACTATGAACTTTACAGAAGAATATGATAATGTTAAAGCCATTGAGCTTGAAGCGGCACTTATGAACGTTAAGATCGTACAGGGCGATAAATTCACAGTAAGCTATAACGGTGATGAAAGATTTCAGCCCGAGTTGGATTTTGATGAAGACACGGGAAAACTTGATATAGAACAAAAGTCCAACAGCAACAAGAAATTTGGAATCAGAAAAGTGAATATCAAAAGCGAATTGAAAATAACTGTTCCCGAGGGCAATGATTTCGATGAGATTATCATTAATTCCAAACTGGGAAATGTGGAATTTAAAGATACCAATTGCAGAAAACTGAACATAGAAGCAGATCTTGGAAATGTGGACGGAAAGAATGTAATATCTGAGGATATTGAAATAGAAGCCAATATGGGCAATGTGGAAATAAGAGATTTGGATTTTGAGGATGCGGATATGAAGGCTTCCATGGGAAATATCACCATAGAATCTGTTGACAATCCCGAGCTCTACAATATCAGAGCCAAATCCTCAGCAGGAAATGTTGAGATCAACAAGGAGCACGTTAAAAACACTTACGAAAGTAAGAAAGCCGACGCCATCGGCAATCTGGAGCTTGAGTGCTCAATGGGAAATATAAGTGTATTTTCCAAATAATTTGGTTTCCATATATAGAAGGCGCAGGGCGATTATGCTCTGTGCCTTTTATTGCGTCTGTCCCATTGAGTTGCAAAATGATTAAAGTCGGTGCGACTAAGATTATTATTCGAATGAACCGAAACACCGAATCTCATATTTTGAACCACGTACGGAAAACGTCATATGATAGCCTGAATACGCCTAAAATCTACTTTCGTGGGTTGCGCGTGAGTGGGCAATCATTTATAATGATAGCGTCATAATGAGCCTGCCATAAATGAGGGAGAAAGGATGCGGATATGAAAAGAAATATTATAAATAATAAAACAAAAAAAGGTCTTCTTGTGAGCCTTATTTTCGCAACGTTACTTGCGGGATGCGGCGCACCTGCACAGAATGATGTTAAGGATGAAACCGGTTCGGAAAGTGTAACCGAAAGCAGTGAAGATACAACAGATTCCGGGGAGGTTGAAAACACCGAAAACGAAAGCGAAGACTCCAACAAAATGTCTGTAAGTAAGCTGTCGGATGTTAAGGACGTTTGCGGCGACTGGGAGATGGTTTATTCCGAATACCGCAGTAAATACGGCATACAGGAAACGGAATATGATTACGTTACCATGTGTGACGATGAGTACGGCATTACATCGGTGATGAAAATTTCCGAAAAAGAGGGCAAATATATCGCCGATTACAAGTGTCAGATGTATGAGTCGGACAGAAGATATTTCGGAAATGAGTTGAAAGTTGAGGAAGGCAGTGCCTACACTGACTGTGAAAACTCAAGCTGGTATCTGACCTTTACAGATCCCTTCGGCAATGAGGATGATTATAGCATGAACAACAGATTCACCCTTATTGATGATAAGACTCTTGTGGGAGCTGTTTTGTATGAAAGCGGCAAAAAGGGAACGGAGGATTATTACAGTTCCGTGGAACTTTCATTTTATTACAGAGCCGACGATCCCCGTCTTAAAGACAAGGAAAATCTGAGATATTTTGAAACCGTAAAGGTATCCGACACAGTAAGTCTTTTAAACAGTTTAAAAAATAATACAAAGGTTGTGCTTACTTCCGGAAAATACGATCTTTCCACAGTGGATGAGTCACAGATAA
>JAILPU010000128.1 GCA_024699395.1 Lachnospiraceae bacterium
TAAACGATGCGAAGATATTTGACGTGAAAGTACTACCTGCAGACACTTCGGAAGAGTTAAAGCTTTTATATAACAGGCTTAAGACAGACCCGGACAGGGTGGAGAATATAGCCAAAGATATGGAATGCACGAAGGCAATGGCAGGACTTATAAAGTTATCGATAATGGGATACGCCAAACAGGTATCTCCCGGATATTTCTGTAGAAATTAGCCGGAATATTATGGGGAATTCGTCTCCGGTGTAAAAATTACTTCCTTTTTGCGGAGTTGTTTTTCACATGTCTTTTTGATAGAATTTTTAATAGAAAAATTCTAAGGACGGTCATCAAATGTACAGAGATAAAACCAAAACAGTCAATATAGGCGGGGTTGTAATAGGCGGCGGAAATCCCATAAGGATTCAGTCCATGTGCAATACTCCTACCCAGGATGCGGATAAAACAGTTGAGCAGATATTAAGACTTGAGAAAGCAGGCTGCGAGATCATAAGGGTAACGGTTCCTGATTCCGATGCGGCGAAAGCTTTGGGGGAAATTAAAAAGAAAATACATATCCCTCTTGTGGCGGATATTCATTTTGATTACAAAATGGCTATTGCGGCAATTGAAAACGGTGCGGACAAGATAAGGATAAATCCCGGTAATATCGGTGGCACCGATAAGGTAAGAGAGGTGGTAAAGTGCGCCGCGGAGCGCAATATTCCCATAAGAGTCGGGGTGAACGGCGGATCTCTTGAAAAGGATATATTGGAAAAATATAAGGGCGTAACTCCCGAAGGTATTGTGGAGAGCGCTCTTAAAAATGCTGCGCTTATAGAGGATATGGGCTATGACAATCTGGTTATCAGCATAAAGTCCTCCAATGTTTTACTGTGCGTACGCGCTCATGAGTTACTTGCTTCCAAAACAGATCATCCCCTTCATGTGGGAATTACCGAAGCGGGGACTGTTACAAGCGGAAATATTAAATCGGCCATCGGTCTTGGACTTATACTGGACAAGGGTATCGGTGATACCATCCGTGTTTCTTTAACGGGAGACCCTGTGGAGGAGATTAAGAGTGCAAGGCTTATTCTAAGAACTTTAGGACTTAGAAAAGGCGGTATTGAAGTGGTTTCCTGCCCCACCTGCGGAAGGACCAAAATCGATATTATAGGTCTTGCTTCAAAGGTGGAAAAAATGGTGGAGGATTATCCTCTCGACATCAAAGTGGCTGTTATGGGCTGCGCCGTGAACGGGCCGGGAGAGGCGAGGGAAGCGGATATCGGTATAGCCGGGGGAATCGGCACCGGTCTTCTTATCAAGAAAGGGCAGGTTATTAAAACCGTCCCCGAGGATATGCTGTTGACCACTTTGAAAAATGAACTCGACAACTGGGAGCTTAACTGATGGCTAAACTTTTTAAAGATGTTTTTCCCATGCTTGTTCTTAATGACAGGCTGAAACTGGTATTTGACGATACCCAGATAAAGCTTGTTCAAAAAAACAATGCGGCGGGAATCTTGAGAATATATCTTCACAGCAATCACCTTATCCAGAAAAGGGATATTTATTCCTGTGAAAATGCTGTGGAAAAATTACTTTTTCCCGCTAAAAATATGGGAGTCAAAATATACGAGTCCTTCGAGCTTCCCGTGGCATATAATCCGGAGAACCTTTATAAAGCCTACGAGGAATCCATATTGGAGGAACTTGAAAAACAAAGCCATTTGGAGTATGTGGCTTTTAAGAAGGCGGATGTTTCCTTTGAAGACGGCAATGTTATGAGAGTTGCCATAAGTGACGACCCCATAACCTTAAGCTGTGGTGAAGAACTTAGAAGGATTCTTTTAAAAATTTTTAACGAGCGTTTCAATATGCCCTGCGATGTGATCATAGACACAAAGCATGTGGATTATAATAACGAAAAAGACGAGGAGCTGGAGCTTAAGATAAAGCTTCGTTCCCGGGAACTTGATAAGAAACTGGGGAACGTTTCTTATGCGGATGCCACGGATTCTTCTCAATCTCCAAAGAGCGACTCCAAAACCAAAAAGGGAAAGAGAGACAAGAACAAGGATGATAAACAGGCACGTCCTCTTGTAAGAAGTGATAACCCTTCTGTGGTATACGGTTCGGATGTTTTGGGTGAGGCTTCCTCCATCGATTCTCTTATTGGCGATATGGGTGAAGTGATAATAAGGGGACAGATTCTCGATGTAAGTGACAGGGACCTTAAAACGGAGAAGGCCATTGTCATGTTTTCCGTTACAGATTTTACCGATACCATTAAGGCCAAGATTTTCGTGCCCAAAGAGTATAAGGCTGAACTTTTAAAAGGTCTTAAGTCCGGAAGCTTTGTAAGGCTTAGGGGTAACTGCACAATGGACAATTTCGACCATGAGCTTGTTATCTCCGGTATAAAAGGTGTTGTGAAAATAGAGGATTTCAGAACCCCCAGAATGGATTATTCCCTTAAAAAGAGGGTGGAGCTTCACTGCCATACCAAGATGAGCAGCATGGACGGTGTCTCGGAGGTTAAGGATATCGTAAAGAGGGCTGCCAAATGGGGACACAGGGCTGTTGCCATTACCGATCACGGTGTTGTACAAGGCTTTACCGATGCTTTTCATCTCTGGCAGGATATGTGGAAGGATGAAAAGAAAAAGCGTCAGGCGAACGGAGATACCAATCCCGACAAGCAGGATTTTTTCAAAATTATATACGGTGTTGAATGTTACCTTGTGGATGACCTTATCAAGGCTGCAATGGGAGATGAGGACGTAAGGCTGGATTCGGGCTTTGTGGTATTTGATATAGAGACCACAGGTTTTTCTCCCGTTAATGACGCGATAATAGAAATCGGCGCCGTTAAGGTTGTGGGAGGAAAGATTGTTGACAGGTTTTCTACCTTTGTAAATCCTAAGAGACCTATTCCTTATGCCATTCAAAAACTTACTTCCATTACGGATAATGACGTGGTGGGCAGTAAGACTATAGAGGATATTCTTCCGGAGTTTATTAACTTCGTGGGAGACTGTGCCCTTGTGGCTCATAATGCGGAATTTGATGTTAATTTCATCAAGGAAAACTGCAGAAGACTGGGGCTTAGTGATGTTTTCACCTATGTGGATACCCTTTATCTTTCAAGGGTTATGCTTCCCGGTCATTCCAAATATACCCTTGATACTGTGGCCAAAGAACTTAAAGTGGAGCTGGAACACCACCACAGGGCGGTGGATGATGCCGAGTGTACGGCCCTTATTTTTATAAAGCTTATAGAGCGCCTTAACGAGGAAAATATCTTTGACTTAAGAGGTATCAATGAGAAGGCGGCTGTTTCCAAGCAGGCTGTGGCAAAGCTTCATTCCCATCACTGCATAATACTTGCCAAAAACGATCTGGGAAGAATCAATCTTTACAGGCTTATAAGCGAATCTCATATAAATTATTTCAGCGGCCGTTACCCTATTGTGCCCAAAAGCCTTGTGGAAAAATACAGAAACGGTCTTATAGTGGGAAGTGCCTGCGAAGCGGGAGAACTCTATCAGGCTCTTTTGGAGAGAAAGACTGAGGAGCAGATTGCGAGAATCGTGGAGTTTTACGATTATCTGGAAATCCAGCCTGCGGGAAATAATGCTTTTATGATTGATGCCGTTAACAAGAGAAAGGGTGAGGATATTCATGAAAAAAAATATCCCTTCATCAATTCCCTTGATGATATAAGGGAGATCAATAAAGAAGTGGTGAGGCTGGGAAACGATTTCCACAAGCCTGTGGTGGCGACCTGCGACGTGCACTTCTTGGATCCCGAAGATGAGCTCTACAGACGTATTATTATGGCGGGGCAGGGCTTTGACGATGCGGATAATCAGGCGCCTCTTTTCCTTCATACAACAGAGGAAATGTTGGAGGAGTTTTCCTATCTGGGCTCTGATAAGGCTTTTGAGGTGGTGGTTACCAACACCAATATGATTGCGGATATGGTTGAGTCCATTGAACCTGTAAGACCTGACAAGTGCCCGCCTATTATTGCGGATTCCGACAGGACGCTTCGTAAGATTTGCTATGACAGAGCCCATGAACTTTACGGTGACAAGCTCCCTTCCATTGTGCAGGAGAGGCTTGAAAGAGAGCTGGATTCCATTATCGGAAACGGATTTGCGGTTATGTATATCATAGCCCAGAAACTTGTGTGGAAGTCGGTGGAGGACGGTTACCTTGTAGGTTCCAGAGGAAGCGTGGGAAGCTCATTCGTAGCTACCATGGCCGGAATTACCGAGGTTAATCCCTTAAGCCCTCATTATTACTGTCCCAATTGTCATTACAGTGATTTTGATTCCGATGAGGTTAAAGCTTACGGCGGTAAGGCCGGAGTCGACATGCCGGACAAGGAGTGCCCGGTGTGCAAAACTCAGCTTAAAAAGGACGGATTTGATATTCCCTTTGAGACCTTCCTGGGATTTAAGGGAGATAAGGAGCCTGATATTGACCTTAACTTTTCGGGTGAATATCAGTCCAAGGCTCACAAATATACAGAGGTTATCTTCGGTGCGGGACAGACCTTCAGAGCCGGGACCATTGCTTCTTTGGCTGATAAAACAGCCTACGGTTACGTTGCCAAATACTATGAGGAGCGAGATATTCACAAGAGGCCTGCGGAACTGGACAGAATTTCAAAGGGCTGTACCGGTGTAAGAAGAAGTACGGGACAACATCCCGGTGGTATCGTGGTGCTTCCCGTGGGTCAGGACATCAATTCCTTTACCCCGGTTCAAAGACCTGCCAACGATATGACCACCGATACCATAACCACCCATTTTGATTATCACTCCATTGACCATAACCTGTTAAAACTTGATATTCTTGGGCACGATGATCCTACCATGATCAGGATGCTTCAGGATCTTACGGGCAAAGATCCCCTTACCATTCCCCTGGATGGTCAGGACGTTATGAGTCTTTTCAGGAGCACTGAGGCACTGGGTATCACTCCCGATATGATAGGGGGATGTAAGCTGGGAGCTTTGGGTATTCCGGAGTTTGGTACCGATTTTGCGATGCAGATGCTTATAGACACCAAGCCACAGGCCTTTTCGGATCTGGTGAGAATCGCGGGTCTTGCCCACGGTACCGACGTATGGCTGGGTAACGCGGAGAAACTTATTAAAGAAGGTACGGCTACCATTTCCACGGCAATCTGTACCCGAGACGACATTATGACATACCTTATTAGTAAAGGTGTTGATTCCGAAGAAAGCTTTAAGATAATGGAAAATGTCAGAAAGGGAAAGGTGGCCAAGGGCGGCTGCGACAAGTGGCCGGAGTGGAAGGCTGACATGCAGGCCCATGACGTTCCCGACTGGTATATCTGGTCCTGCGAGAAAATCCTGTACATGTTCCCCAAGGCCCACGCCGCCGCTTACGTTATGATGGCGTGGCGTATAGCCTATTGTAAGATTCATTACCCCCTTGCTTTTTA
The DNA here is from genome assembly GCA_024699395.1 of Lachnospiraceae bacterium. Classification (GTDB taxonomy): domain Bacteria; phylum Bacillota; class Clostridia; order Lachnospirales; family Lachnospiraceae; genus Acetatifactor. The sequence continues at coordinate 5,462 of JAILPU010000128.1, forward strand.
TGCTGCATTTTTCAGTATCAGAGCAAAGGCCTTTGACTATGCTTCCATGTGCAGAGGGCAGAGTCATTTGGAGAGCTGCATGAACCTTTTAAAGAAAAAAGGTGATGCCATGACCAACAAGGAGAAGGATCAGTACAATGATATGCGTCTTGTTCAGGAGATGTACGCAAGAGGTTTTGACTTTGAACCCATTGATATCTTCAGGGTTAAAGCCAGGGATTTCCAGATAATCGACGGAAAAATAATGCCATCCCTTACCAGTATAGAAGGTCTCGGCGAAAAGGCCGCCGACGGAATCGTTGAAGCAGCCAAGAAAGGCCCCTTCCTCTCCAAGGAAGACTTCGTTCAGCGTAGTAAAGCTTCCAAAACAGTCGCAGACCTTTTAAAAGAGCTGGGAATCCTGGGAGACATCCCCGAATCCAACCAGCTAAGTTTCTTTGATTTCATCAAAACCTGATAATATAAATTAGATATAGCGAGCATTCCTGTAGGGGCGCAGATTATTTGAATCTGTGCCCTTTACATTGTTAGGCTTTTATTTAATGATTTTGAGAGTCTATAAGAGCTTGTTTTGCTATAATAAAATTTAGGTATCACTTATGGGAAATATGAGATTATACCTAATATGAAGCTTTCCATAAAAAAATGAAATGCTGAGTGAATGCTATGGACAAAGATAATTTTTTGAAAAAGTATGCGGATCATTTAAATGAAGAACAAAAACAGGCTGTCCAAACGATAGCTGGACCGGTCTTATTACTTGCGGTTCCGGGATCGGGCAAGACAACGGTATTGGTTACGAGACTCGGATATATGATTCTTTGCGAAAATATAAATCCCCAAAATATTCTTGTTCTTACATATACAGTTGCGGCAACCCGCGATATGGGCGATAGGTTTTCACATGTTTTTGGCGAAGAAGCAAGAAAAAATCTCGAGTTTAGGACTATTAACGGTATTTGTTCCAAGATTATTTCACAATATGCTTACATGATAGGCAAAACGCCGGATTCAATATATCAATTGATTACGGATGAAAAGGTTACAACAAAGATAGTTGGAGATATTTTAAAAGACTTTATGGAGGATTTTCCGACAGAGAGCCAGATAAAGGCTACAAAAACACTTA
>JAILPU010000130.1 GCA_024699395.1 Lachnospiraceae bacterium
AATTTTCCCTTCCAATTGACAAGGTAGAATACCACACCGGTAATCACAGCCTGAACCACCATGATTATGCCCAACATCCACAAATCTCCCGCCATAAACGACGCTATGGCCACATATATGCTGAACAGCTCCAGCGCAACGCAGCACACATTGAGCATAACCTCATAAATCGACTTGTCGCTCATGGAGAAAAATCGTTTTCTGACCTTCTCAATCTTCGGTTTTGCTTTTGTAAATATCGTCTCGCGATGATAAATTTCTTCCATAATCAACCACCCTTACATCTTGCCCTTTTGTTTCATAAAGAAATCGTCTATCGCCTGGATTATCTCCATGGGTTTCATTGTTTTAAGTAAGTAGCCGGAAGGTTTCAGGCTCATTACCTCCATTACACTTTTCTTGTCCCCTCTTGCGGTTAAAAAGATAACCGGTATATCCACAAATTCCATCTCGGAACGAATCATCTGAAGAACCTGTTTGCCGTCGCATATAGGCATCTCATAATCCAGAAGTACCAGGTCCGGTCTGTTTAGGGATATACACTTTATAGCGGTAATTCCCGAATCAGCCAGCATAACCTGATATTTTTCACCGAGCCATCCCTTTAAGTTGTGAAGCATCACATTGGAATCATCCACTACCAGTATCTTCTTCTTGGACTGGGTTGTGGAATTAAACAAAAAGCTGGCGATGCTCTCACCCACCTTCTTGGCATTAATGGGGCGCTTGAATTCCTCCTGAATCATAAGATTGGGAAGAATCATCCTTATCTCAGCTAACTCCTCATCCGTTCCGATGGCAAACACCGGCATATCTCTCTCAATAACCATGTCTTTAAGGTATACCAAAAGCTGATGGTCTGCTGCCAGATTGGAATCCGCATATATTATAAGAGCCCTCACATCCTTATTGGCTTTGTTGAGGCTTTCTATGTCCGCACTGCACACATTTACCGTTAATGTTTCCTGTTTAAGGATATTCATTATCGATATAAACAGGTAGTTCATTTTTTCACCGATAAGCAAAACGCTTTTCCCTTTTTCGTTCCACATAAGATCACCTCATCAGGCCAATTGAATACATCAATATCAGTTATATAGATGTATTATACAATACCTTTTAGAATATTGCCACTATTCTTTGAAATTTTTCTCGAAAAAACGAAATTTTTGCGCAATTTGCCGATTCGTTCAATTTTACAAATTAATTGAGGGATAATATATAATTTCCCCTATATTTGAAAAAATGCTACTTGCGACATTCGAGGGTCTCGCGCAGCCTAAGTATGCAACAATTACGATACACGCGAGTGCACACACTTGGGGGTTGCATTGGGGGTTACTATAAAATTGCATAGCAATTATCTGTGTAACCAAAAAAGCCCGGAACCACGTCCGGACTTTCATGACTGATATTTGATTTAAATCTAAACAGGAGCTCTTCTCTAATCTCCTTAGCATTATTTTTTCTGATTTTTGTTATTACATTCTGAGGAGTAGCTCTTTCTCTATCACTTCTTTATTCTTAATATAGGCTCTGGGGACGCGTTTACTTACCGCGCATGTAAGCTCATAGGGAATGGTTCCTGCAATATCTGCCATTTTTTCAATGGGATTACGAGGGCCGAAAATCTCAATTTCTGAGCCTACTCCCACCGAATCGTATCCCGTAATATCCACCATGCTCATATCCATGCAGATTTTTCCCCTTAAGGGTGCAGGTCCTTCCGGGGTCACTACCGAATATTTATTGGAAAGACATCTGAAGAATCCGTCGGCATATCCATAGGGCAGAACTCCCATGCGCTCTCCCTTGTGGGTTTCATATATTCCGCCGTAACTTACCTTTGTGCCTTCAGGATAGATCTTAATGGTACTTACCGTGGTCTTTAAAGTCATCACCGGTTTAAGTCCCCATTCTTTTGCAAACTCTCCGTACCCGTAAAGCAAGAGTCCCGGACGTACCATATCAAGACGCATTTCGGGGAATCGTACCGTTGCACCGGTATTGGCGCAGTGCCTTATCTTAAATTTGATGCCGCTCTTTTTTTCCACGGCATCACAAACTCTTTGTAAAAGATCGAACTGCTCTCTTGTGTACCTGTCCTCATCTTCTCCAAACTCATCCGCCACAGCAAAGTGAGTGAATATTCCCTCGGCGTCCAGTCCCTTCATTGTTATGGCCTCGGTAATTCCCTTGACAGCCTCGTCAAAATAATCGCCGCGGCAAATATATCCCAATCTGGACATGCCGGTATCGACCTTGATATGAATCTTAAGAGTTTTGTTAAGCTTTGCGGCACACTCACTGTACTCCACAGCCTTAGCTCTGCAGGTCACCGCCTGAGTTATATCGTAATCTATAAGCCTCTCAACCTGCTCTACCGGAGTATGTCCCAAAATAAGTATGGGCATTTTGATGTCGTTAAGCCTGAGTTCCATGGCTTCATCAATACTGCTCACAGCCAGATAGTCGGCTCCTGCATCCTCCAATGCCTTTGAAATCATAACCGAGCCGTGACCGTAAGCGTTAGCTTTTACAACGCCAAGGAATTTCACTTCTTTTCCTATTTTTTCTCTTATAACACCATAATTGTACAGGAGGGCATCGATGTCGATTTCTGCCCACGTTCTTTTAAGCGTTGATTCCATATATAGCCTCTTTTCTGTTTTATTCCAAGAGTTTTGTTTTATCCCGAGGTTTTTGTTTTGTTTCGAGGGTTTTGTTTTATCCCGAAGGTTTTGTTTTATCCCGAGGGTTTTGTTTTATCCCGAGGGTTTTGTTTTATCCCGAGGGTTTTGTTTTATCCCGAG
>JAILPU010000140.1 GCA_024699395.1 Lachnospiraceae bacterium
CGTAGATCTGAATACTTTTCTTCATTCAGCCTCTGAATGTGTTTTGCAGACGTAAAATAAAGATACTGCCGGAACTCCTCCTCATTACGATCGAGAAGAGCCAACGCATCATTTTCATCTATTCTCTGAATAGCTTTAAGATCTTCTTCTATTTTTCTAAGTTGCCTTTCACGAAGATCGGCTTCAAAAGCTATAAGATTAGCCGAATGGACCCCCTCTCCTTTATAATCAAGGATTTTTAACAAGGTTTCACGGCGTTCCTTAAGTTCAAGGTACTCCTCATACTTATGCAACAGCTCTGTCAATTGTTTTGCTCTGGTAGTCCTGTCACCCTTGCGCTTATCAAGCGTATCGTTAAAAACCTTCACATCAGCGACGGCTTTCATGATATTTCTTATATATACGATCGATTCCCAAAGCTTTTCCTGATTTCCCAGCCTAATAACCGGAAATGGAATAATACGACCATGATATTCCATCATACGTAATTTATCAAACACTGCGTCTATGGGATGATTGTTATTCGAAGCAAACAAAATCGTCCTCTCATTGAAAAATCCCGTAATGATAGTATTAATGATGGTATTGGTTTTTCCTGTTCCCGGCGGTCCCTGAATATAGGCTGTCGGATACTGCATTGCTTTATTTATGGCCAGCAGCTGATCCATATTTATTTTTGAATTTATGAGAGCAATCGGATAGCTTTTTATCCTTCTGGGTTTTTCCAAAAGGTCACCAAAGAAAGCTCGAATAGGGAATGTCGTCTGATTTTTCTCATACATTTCTATAATTTTCTTATACTCTGCATGAAGGTCAACTGCTATATCGTATCCAACCGCAATAAAGTATGGCCTGTCATCTACCTTTACACGATCACCATTGTTTCGTGTGATTATGTCTTCAATTTGCTCCTGGTTCTTTTTAAAATCAAGTAATAAGCCGTAGTCATCCGCATCAAGGTAATACTTGATGTTTTCCTTATGCGTCCCGTCTATCTGAAACTCCGTGCATATAGTTACATCCTCTGAAGGTCGCAGACATTTATTCTTAACATCAAGATTCATGCGTCTATATGCCAAAACGTATAATCCCTTGGGTGTGAACACACTCAAAACATTCATAGCAAGCTGCTTTACCCGAATCCCGGTTGTTCTTTCGCTATTATTCTTGTTATTATATGAAAAACTTTTTACAATTTTGGAAAACTGAGATTCATTAAGCTGATAAATATCGCCTCTAAAAGAGTCCTGATCCAAATGATTGATCAGTCCATATTCTGTGCAATATCTGGGTGAATCCAGCCTATTACACATCTCAAGATAATTTAAGATTTTAAGATTTACTATACTGTCAAATAAGCCACTGTATTTGCTCGGATTTAATTCGAGATCTTCTAACAACTGAGGATTTTTTTCACAATAAGTACCTTCAATTATGCTTGAAGTCAAAATTGAATCAATTAAAACATAAAGATCCTTAATCTCATATGTACCAAGATGCATACCGGTAACATTGAGCGAGCGTCTTTCCGGATTGATATTTTTAATTGCTATCCAATAATTTGTAATCTCCTCGGCCTGATTCTTGTACTCTATCTTAAGCCATTTCCCCTCATGAATCGCCTTGTAGATATCCTCACAAACAGGTGTCATTGTAATACCCTCTACGTTATTTATTCTTTATTTTACCAACTACATTTACCCACATTTCTCCCACGCGGTCATCCCTAACATCCTGACTCGTGTAAATCTCCTGTATTTCAATTCCCACATTTTTAAACAGCTCTTTGCATTTTTCCTCAGTCATATCATGAAAGAACCGTCCATCTTTTATCCTTTCAGAATTTCCCTCTTTAAAAGAGGCATATAGTATCCCGCCGGCTTTCAAAAGTCTTTTCAGCCTGCTCATTACATCCTTGAGATCCGCTTCTTTTACATGAAGAAGTGAGGCACTGGCCCAAATGCCATCATACATGTTCTCGCCTTCAAGATCTTCAAATCTTTTGCAATCTACTTTAAATCCCAATCTTTCAGATGCACTCTTGCAGATTTCCTCAGAAGCATCAAAAGCCGCAACCTTATATCCCACGTCCTTAAATGCAAGCGAATCTCTTCCGCTACCACATCCTGCATCAAGGATACTGCCTCCCTTTTTTACGTACTTAAGAAAACGATTCCTGCAATCGCTCATATCAGCATTTATGGTTCCTGCGATAAAACTTTCAGCATTTTTGTTGTAGTATTCTATGGTTTCATTCATGGCGTATACTTCCAATCTCCACCAAATCCACACATCTCAGCTGAATGATATACAGGATAAACAATTTCCTGCAATTCTCCTCTGAATGTTTCCTTCGACAATCCTTCTCGGTACAACTTGAATCTTATTTCTGAATTATTCAAATGCTCTTTCGCGCAGTTATTAAACTCGCCGTGAACGAGATCATTTTCCCACATCAACTTATACGACAAATACTCCAATTCCGCAAAGTTCTTAAAGTAAATATCCCAATCCGGAAGATTATTTCCTTTGCTGCTATTAATTCCTCGTGTCGTTGGATGTAAGTTCCATAGTTCATCATGTGCCACATATGACCAAGGTACAAAATGATCAATGGAAATATCATTAACTGTTAATTCTTTATTTGCATATATCTCATGCACAGGTGCTACTTGTAAGATCAATTTCCAATACTTCTTTACCTTTTCAAGTTTACGTTCCTGAGGTGGATAAAGCTTGTCCGAAATACCCGGAACGCTCGGATTTCTCCTCTGAAGATAAATGATCATGTTGTACTGAATCCAGCCGCGAAGGATTTCCTGATTCTCCACAAGATAGTCCATCCACTCGGGAACAATCTTTATAACACTGTTAAGTCCCAGTGTCGAAGCATAATAATAGATCAAGCCCTTATAGTTGTTCATACGTTCAGCAATTTCACGTACACCAACATTCCATTCCTTGGACTTAAAACCGGCTATAAATGGCGTTTGTAGCCAATAAGGAACATTGGTCGTCAACGTCTTTTTGTATTTAATGGTTTCAATGTCTTTACAATCTATAAGCCACTCCAAAATCTTTTGTTTTTTTACCGTTGGTGCATATCCGGTAATCGAATGAATGTGCTTTACTGCCACTTCCAAAGTATCCTTGGGTCCAAGATTCAGATGATACTCCGTAACCATATACCATGCATTTGCAAGCATTTCATCAATAAGTTCCTCAAAGGTTATCTCTTGCTGTCCTTTGCAAACAAACTCAAGGATTGCTTGAAACCAGAACAACTTATAGCATTCTGATTTATTATCAAATAATCCTGATAGAGCCTTTATATTTAGTTTTTCTGATTCGGGAAGGAACATCTGATACCCCTTACTTATTTTGTCTCCATTCATAATGATGATGAATAACGCTAATAAAAAAACTTATATAAAAAGCATACATGTCCTAAATCACTTTTTATAACTGCTGTAATACTGGCATCTTTGTAATACATCCAAATAATATTAGATACTTCAAAAGTCCCGGCCTTTGTTATTAATCCAAAATGCTTATATAATTCTGTTACCTTTTGTTTGTTGATCATTTACATCTGTATAGTCAAATGCCACGCTTAACTCCTCCATTGATACTTATTGTTCCACTTACATTAGCCAATAAAGCATCTTGTGTAATTATAACACAAGAAGGAATAAATAAAAGCACAATATGTAGTATACTACACACTTGCAAAATGCATTTTTAAATTCTACCGCCCCTTCTTATATTGGCATTTGTAATTAGCTTCCGCTTTAAACGGAGTAAATTTTAAAAAGATAAGCCACCATACGTTAAAATATGGTGACTTAATGGTCTTAGGTTTGTTTTAAATTTCCTCTATCCCTATTCTTTTTAAATACTGATACGTACCATCATAGTATTCCGGTAGTCTTGTACTGTCTTCCCAGAAACCCGTTAAGGATTTATTACCATTTCCCTTCGGAACACATATGACCATTCCTGTCCTTGCTCTGGTGAGGAGAACTCTATAAGCATTCAACATGTACTTCATACGCTCTTGCTTGTTCTCAGTATCTGCTTTGATCTCATCCCATTTGGTCTGCCTGTTGAAGCGGTAGAAACGCCACTCACCATTTTCGTATCTCATGTCTGCATCCCAAAGAAGGCATGTGTAATCAAGTTCCAAACCTTGTACCTGAATTTCTGTGGCTGCGTCTTCCAAGTAATTAGAGGAACGCGTATCTTTTTTATCCTCAAGGAACCAATGCACCGCATTCTCATCATCAGATTGAAGGACATGTATTCCAAGCGGCTTGTATCGAGCAGATTCTTTGGTGATCAAAACACCGGTTCTCTCCGAACCTCTTTCTTTATTATGAAGCCATCTCTTTGCTGTTTCCATATCGCGAGTCAGCACTATAGGATACTTGTCTTTGATATCATTATAAAGTACGGAGGCTGTGCTTTCATCCAAGTCTAAAAGCGCATGAACAAATGCAGACAGCTTTTCTGCTCTGTATGATCGTAATGAAACACCCAAATGCAGCTTTTCAGAATACGTCACATTAGTATTTTCTTTTAGCAGCTCGTTTACTTTGCCCTCTGCATATTCTGCATCTGACAGTTTAGGCGAAATGTACACTTTCCAATGTGTAAACGTGTCATTTAAAGCCTTTATCCATTCCGAAATACCGGCTTCACCTGTATTAATCTCCTGTCCACCACCAACAAGGCAAATAATGGTCGCCCAGTCTTCTCTTTGGTCTAAGGACCAGATCAGGAAAGAGGCTTCTGACATCGGAAAATTCTTGACTTTTAATTTGTTACCGTAAGTTCCGCCACGGTTCAAATAATCAGCTAATCTTTTGTGAGTCCATGAGCGCTGGGCCTCATCAAAAATCGCAACATGCTCTACTTCGCCATAACCTGTGTTCTTTAGCTTTACCGCTTTCTCCGGATCTATTTCAAGAATGCCATTTTCTACAGGATTCTTGATCTTTGCTAACATGTTATCCCTATAACGGTGGATGATCTGAATGAATTTACCGACTTCACGTCGTGAATCAGATAATTTCTTATTCTCGCCCCTCGCTTTACACTTAACATAATTATCTTTTGCAAGTGCTTCATTCAATACAGCCACAAGGGGACCATTTCCGGACAGATAAACTGCTTCCTCATCTTCAGCCACATGTTCCTCTTCAGGATAGGCTTGCTTTATCGCCACTTCAAGACCAACTAATGTTTTGCCAGCTCCTGGAACGCCAGTCACAAAACATATGCTTTTTTCTTTGTTTGCCTTGCTCTTTTTAATAACGTCCAAAATGTAAGCAATGGTCGCATCGGTCGACACTTTGTCGGCTTCATGTCTTGTGATGTCTTCGACAGAATGATTTT
>JAILPU010000143.1 GCA_024699395.1 Lachnospiraceae bacterium
CACTCCGGCTTCATCCATTATTGTAGCCTTATACTCCGCCATTTTTATTCCGCCTCGTTTATTATATAGAATCGCAACATCACTATGCTCGTAAGGACCTCGCTAAGTGCTCTGCACAAAAAAACGCCGTGTTATAAACACGGCGTAGGTATCGAAAATAAGCAGAATATCTGCATCACACTATACGACACCTTGCCGATATCTCTGTATCGAACTTAAAGGAATCTTTTACTGTGTGATATTATGTCATATAAAACACTGTTTGTAAAGATTAATTTTGATTTAATTATTAGGTGTGAATCTGATATTTATATCCACATCTCCCTCTATTCCGTTAACCCTTCCTGATTCGGAATACTGCCACATATCATACTCATAAGGATAGTAAAAATCCGTATCGTAGTATGCATACCACTTGGGTATATCCTTAAAGCTTTTAAGATCTATCATAACAAGAGCCATCTCCGTGTTGTGATAGATCATGGGAGAATATCCGTAGGATGCGATGCAGTCGCAAAACTTCCTCACAACCTGAGTTCTTGTCTCTTTATCAAGGCGGTTCATTCTTCCCGAGGAGCTTCCTGTTCTCTCCACGTCACATACCACAGGTCCCGTTATGTTATAGGGTGTAAGAAGCTCTCTTACAAACTCCGCTTCCTCTACAGCCTCATCCTCGGTCATGGCCTGGGTATAGAAATAAACTCCTGTCTCAAGTCCCACGCCAAGGGCCCCTTCCACATTATCCTTAAACTTCTCATCCTCCACAAGCGCACCGGACTCATATCCTCTGATACCGCAGCGGATAATAACAAACTCCACGCCGTCATCCTTAACGGCCTGCCAGTCTATATCCCCCTGATACTTGGATACGTCTATACCCTTATGGGATACAACCGCACCGTCTTTAACATAAGTGAGTTCCCCGTCGGGATTTTTCACAAGGTCCTCCGATTTGTAATCGTTTCTGGGAAGTTCATTGTCAATGGGAATAAAAAGATATTTGCCTCCGGAATACAATATAAGATCGTCGGGGTACAAAGGTCTTAAATATTTGGTGAGGGATTCACCGGAACCGAGTCTGGTCTTCATGTCCAGAAGAAATTCCTCCCTGCCCTGTTCCTTTGCTGCCTCTATCATCCCCGCAACCTGCTTGGCGGAATATATCTTGTCCGGATCCTCGTCCACCACCACCTTTGTGTTAAGGGCGGTTTCATACGCAATCCTCTTTGTCTCATTAAGGTTGTTTAAGAATCTTATATATATTTCGCTTGCTATAAAAAGAGAGAAAAGAATCACACTTAAGAAAGCCCCGAGAACTATAATCCCCGGAACCTTCTCCTTGGAAGCTTTCTTTTTGGTTTTAACGCGCTTCTTTTTTTTAACATCCTCGACTTCGTACTCGAGATTGGTCTCAAAACCTTCGTCTTCGCCGTCCTCGAGATCATCGTCGAAAAACATCAGATCATCGTTCAATTATTTTCTCCGTTTATTCTTCGTTTGCACCCAGCTCCTCAAGATACTGCTCGGCTCTTCTTGCCCTGTCGGTATCCGGGAACTTTTCCATGATCTTTTCAAACATTTCCCGTGCCTGATCGATCTGTTCGTCTTTCATATAGGAACTTCCCAGATAAAGCATGATATCGGGATTTTCCTCATCGTATCTGAGAGCTTTTTCAAACTGGGCTATGGCATCGGAATATTCCCCTCGTCTGTAAGCCTCGTATGCAAGGTCGTAATATTCCTTGGAAAGACCGGGGCCTATCTGAGCCAGAACCGTCTTGTACAGATTCTTGTAAGAATCCGACATGCTCTCTATGTCACCGCCGTCCACCGCAGCATCAAGCTGTTCGGCCAAAGCGGTCTTGTCTTCGCTTGAAATAAAACCTGAGGCCACATCCATAATGGAGTCCGCCCTTTTAAGAGCTTCCTTTTCCTCCTCAAGTTCTCCTTCCACCTTTTCCATCTTGGTCTGCATATTCTTGGATTCGCCCTCAAGCTCCTGAATCCTCAAAGTCTTTTCATCGCTAACCGCAGCCATCTCGTTGATACTCTGCTGCATAAGGGTTCTTTCCTTTTCCTTTGCTCTGGGAACAAGAAGAAAATATGCCACTCCGATACCGATAATAAGACCGATAATCACATTGATAATGGTGGAAAAAGGAGATGAACCGGGCTCTCTCACCCCTGTGGGCTGTATGATAACATCATTGTCTGATGTGTATCTTACCGATTCCCCTTTATTCTTGTCTCCTCCGGTCTTAACAGCCTCGGTGGAATTGGTCATGTCGTCCACGATCTTTTTGTAACGAAGAGCCGTGGTGTTGTTTTTATCTATGGAAAGGCACTTCTTAAGGATCTTGGATGCCTTGTTCCACTCTTCTGTGGTTATGTAGATAAGGGCAAGAAGAAGATATGCCTGAACATACTTAGGGTTAAGGGATATAACCTTTCTCAGCTGAATGTCGGGTATATCCAAGATTCCCTGACAGCACTGGGCATATGCATAATTATACTTTTTGGCAGCCTGATTCAGTGTGGAAAGCTTGGCAGGATCTCCCTGAAGCTCCGTAATATAATCGTCCGCTATATTTTTTTCGGGGCGCATGTTCTTACTGATAACCCA
>JAILPU010000163.1 GCA_024699395.1 Lachnospiraceae bacterium
CCAGATAAGATTTACATTTACATGATCCAGCTTGGTGTAGTTGCCACCATCTTCGTTCTTTACGGAAATAACATGGCCTTCCGAGTCAAATGTTACTCCGGAAACAGTGATCACCTTGTCGTTTGTAAGATAATCCGTAAGGTCTTCTCCCTTAAAGATTGTGTCCTCACCGGATCCTGCTTTGATACCTGTTCTTACATTTACATAAGGTGTTGAAACTTCATATGCTTCTTCCAGGGGAAGTGTTATTGTAAAGTCGCCGTTGGTATTGACTTTATTTCCACCTGCAAAATTATCTTTTGCCTTAACATAAATCGTCTTGGTTACAGGATTGTTTACGGTAAAGTTCTGATTCCATGTAACCACCTGGTTACCGGATTCGTTTACGGTTATGTCGCAGCCGTATTTTTCTTTAAGTTCCTGTGTATCCGTATTACCCTCTTCATCACAGAGAACAAAATATCCGGATATTTCATCGGCTATTACCACACCGCTTACAATGCTGTATCCAAGCCACTGAGCATCCTCTTCGTTTTCGGTGCCCACGGTCTGATTCATGTCGATTCTGTATATTCTCTTTTCCCAGTCAACTACCTTTGCGGTCTTCTCAGCCTCTGTAACGGTAACATTTATGGGATCGTTCTCGTACTTAAATGATGTAATAGGCTGACCGTTTTCATCTCTTACGGTGGCATTTATATCGTTTCCGGATTCAACAGCCTCCACATACCATTTTTCATTGCTCTTGGAATATCCTGTGGGAGGTGTTGTCTCCTCCATAACATAGTAACCTGCTTCCACGCCGTTGAAACGAACACGTCCGCTGTCATCGGAATTAGCGGTAAGAGGTGTACTCTGGGCAATGGCATGTGCATATGTTGAATCTGTTTTGGTAAGAGTAAATACAGCTCCCTCAAGGGTATTGGTATTATCGGTACTGTCTACCTTAACAAAATCTATAGTTGCGGGCTTTCTTATAACGTTTGAAAGCTGTCTTACATTGGGAATGGAGAAAGTCATGTAGCAGCTGGAATCATATCCTCCTCTTTCCAAAAGGAGTACTGTGATCTGTTGCTTTTGGTTCTTCATCTCCTCGGTAAGATCTTCCTTGGTAAGACCGTCAGTCAGAATATAATCCCAAAGATTTGCTGTATAAGGGTTGGTGGGGTTATCAATCTCACCGCCCTCGGGATGTACACAAACGTATTTTCCGATAGTAGAAGCCCCGTTATAGAAGATACTGGAAGGATATGAGGAATGGCATCCTCCAAGATCAAGCACAAGCTTTCCATCCATAAATACCCACAGATCGTCATCACCGCAGAAGGTATATTCCAAAGGACCTACATAATCACCAAGTGAGAATGAAAAATCACATCTGAGTCCCCAGAAACAGTTATTTACAACATCAGAGGAGTTGGCATAATTGCTGTTACGCTCAGCGCCCTCGGCATCATCAAGCGGGAAAAATGCGGTTGAAATATCATGTCCCACAGTCTTAAGGGAATAATCGGTTCTGGAGCTGTCATATCCGCTCTCAAAAGCGTTGGTAACTTTATTGTGAATCTTATCATTGGATCTTATAAAGGAATAGGTATCTCCGATCTGTGCGAAGGACAGGGTATATTCTCCGTCGGAGAATATCTTTTTGGCGTCAGTCTCCTCGGATGAGAAGAATCCGGGCTCTTTAATCTGCTTACCTTTTCTGTCCTTTCCCATGATGAGATTCTCGTAATGCTCACCTTCAAGTCTTACAGCCATACCGGGAATAATGGCTCTTCGGCTGTCCTGATACCTTTGGCCTCCGTTTTTGTAGTTAGCATTATTTTTGTTAATATCAAGGGAAACTTTCTGACCGTCGATTACTTTGTCAATCTGGGTTACATAGGAATCCTTGGGAGCATCTCCCACATACATATTGGCATCTTTTTTGATGTTTCCGTAATTATTTATATTTCCGTGACCGTTCTTACCGGTAATATCATAGTCAAAGAAGGTTACAGGGTTTTCAACCAGTCCCTTATTCTTGGGAGAATAGTAAAAGCTTACAACAGTATTGCTGTCTATTGTGATAACCGTATCTTCCGTTGAATTGTCGATGTCATATACAACGGGATCTTTTCCCTCGGGCTCCACTACCATTCCGTGAAGCTCGTAATTAAGCCCCGCATCACATCTTCCGTCCTCCACAAGCTGCTCAAGAGTAAATTCATGAGCTGCAATGGTATTGTAGACTGTCTCTGAATATTTATAGATCTCTACTGCATTTTCTCTGTCTGCAACACTTCCGTTGTACTGTCTGTAGGTGATGGTATAGTCTTCGCTTCCCGCAGTAATTACAAGAAGGTAAGTTGAGAAGTGGGTCGTGGTCATCTCCACGTCTCTGCATGCGCTTATTACAGGCATCTGTGTGATGGAATTGTCTCCGTTCACATGGTAAACGTTAACATCCTCATTGGACATATCTCTTACCAGCATGTCGCCGGAAAAAGCAACGTTTATAGCCTGGCCGTCAATGGGCTGTACCTCTACGGGATTGCCTGCCTCGTCTGTATTCATAAGGGAAATATCAAATGCTTTATATTTTACAACTACGCGGCCTATGGATTCCTCTGCTTTGTCTACTGCTTCTTCCACAGATACAGGCTCGAGTTCAACCGCCTTAACATAGGTGCCTTCCTTAAAAGCACTGGCTTTTCCGCTTACTGTTATGGTAACGCCGTTTACGCATACCGAAGGAAGCTCAATGTACTGAGACCAAGCTGCTACAGTTTCATCTCCGGTAAGTAATTCGGGGGCATTTGATTCATCCTCACAAACTACCTCTTCAAGAGCCTCACCGAGAATTCCTTCCTCTTCCGAAGAAGCTGCATCATCGGCATTTTCACGCTTTTCTTCGGCCTTTTCTTCCTGTGATTCTTCCTGTGATTCTTCCTGTGAAGCGTCATCTTTCTTTGAAGAATCTTCACTATTTATCGAAGCATCATCATTATTTAAATTGCCGTCCTCATTAGCAATTCCTTCCCCTGATTCCTTGGAATCATTTTCGAAAGCTTCTTCAGAAACCTTTGTATCTTCCTCTTTAGAAGCGTTCTCATCGGTGTTTGATTCACTATCTTCTTTAATCTCTTCGGAACTTTCCACCGCTTCAACTGCCTCAGTGTTTTCGCCCTCAGATGCTTCACTGTTATACTGTATATCTTCGACTGCAACGCTCTCTGCAATCACATCAGCTTCCGTTACATCAAAGCCCGCCTCCGAAACAATCGTTTCCGAAGCCCCATATATTTCATTCGCCTTTACGTTTGATCCGTCAACCACGCCGGTTAAGGAATCGTTAAATAATAATGCGAAAACTGCCGAAACAGCTATAATTCTCTTTATCAGTCCGGTCTTCATCTGTAAGCCTCCTAAACTTTTGAAAACAGACTCCCGTTATTCGATTTCAATATATCAATGACCGGTCACATATCGGTCACATCAAAATGAAAACCGAATGGTTTAAGTTCTTGGAATTGATTGACTTTTTTGTGATTTTAGTGTAAATTTAAGATATAATATGTGAAAAAATGCTCATTTTCTGTCAAGTTGCCTTTAACCCCTTCTTTAGAAAGAGGCTTTGTATGGAAAATTTAACCTTCCTTTATAGGTGTTCCTACATAGAACTGAATATTTTAAGCCTCTTAATGCTGGGATTCATGAATCTTATCGGCTCCCACTATCTTAAGGGCAACGGTCACGAGATACAAAAGCGTGTCAGTCTTATAACCTGCGGTTACATCCTGTTTCTTGTCTCGGATACCGCATGGTTTATATTGGATTCCTGCGACATCAGAATCCGTCCTCTTTTATATCTCCCCAATATGTTCTACTTCTTAAGTATTTTTATGGTTTCCAATATCTGGCTTATCTATACTTTGGAACGCCTTGGATTAAACCGTCCCATGTCCAAAAGATCGAGAACGATAATATCGGCGCCCTTTGCTATATTGGGCATCTTTATTTTCACTGCACCTTTGGATCATTTATTCTTTTATATTAATGACAAATTCGAATACATAAGAGGTCCTCTCTATATCGTATACGCCATTCTTATTTCTTCTCATTACATTATTTCAGGCTTGGTAAGCTTCATTGTCTGCTTTACCAAAAAGAAGAAAAAGAGGATGCTTGCGGCAATATTGGGAATTGCAAGTTTTTCTCTGGTTATCTCATTTAATATACAGGCAGTAACAGGGATTAATCTCTCATGTTTCTGCTGTCTTTTTACAATCGTTCTGTTTCTTGCCTATGAGATTTTCACAGACCAACATTATCTTAAAGATAAAATCAAACGCTACGGTGATATAATGCCCATGCTCACCATGCAGTTTGCTTCCATTCACCATGTTAATCTCAATGATGATTCTTTCAGCACGGTGGAACAGGATGAATATTCCTCCAAAAATTATAAGGAAATTTTCAACTGCGGAAGCTACAAAAAGGCAATTGAAACGCTGGTTAACAATGCGGTACTGGAAACGGACAGGCCCATAGTTTCGGAAGCTCTTGCCCAGAAAAACATTAAAGAAATGCTGTCGAACAGATCCCACTTTACCGTTCCTTTCCGCTCCATGCGTGACGGGGAAGTATTCTACTGCGAACTGATTATTTACAAAGAAGACAAATTCCAGGACGACGGCAAACTGGTACTGGGCTTTATGAACCGAAACGACTTTATGCATAAAGAACTGGCCGTAAAGGAACTGGAAGCTCTTGTGGACAGCCGTACCAACTTGCTTAGAGAAAAGAATAAGATTCTCGCCAGAACCAATATGGAAATCGTGGAGCTTATGGGTGATATGGTAGAGAGCCGCGATACCGAGAGCGGAACCCATATCAAAAGGGTTAAAACCTATACCCGTATCCTCTCCAACTGCGTGCGTAGCATGCTTCCCGAGTATAATCTTTCCAAGCGTGATGTGAATAATATCATAGCGGCCAGCGTGCTTCACGACGTAGGTAAGATTATGATTTCGGACAACATTCTCTTAAAGCCCGGAAAGCTCACCGACGATGAATTCCAAATAATGAAACTCCATACAATATACGGATGTGAGATACTAAAAAAAGCCCCTCCCAGTCTGGATAAGGACTTTTTAAAAACATGTATGGAAATATGCAGATGGCATCATGAAAAATATGATGGCAAAGGTTATCCCGACGGTTTGGTGGGAGATCAAATTCCCATTTCCGCTCAGATAGTTTCCATTGCCGACTGTTTTGATGCTCTTACAACAAAGAGAGTTTACAAACCGCCTTTTGGTCCCGACAAAGCTTTCCAAATGATTCTTGACGGCGAGTGCGGTGCCTTCTCCGAAAAACTTTTGGAATGCTTCACTCTTTGCTACGACGAATTTACCAACTGTGTCAAAGAAGATGGTTCTCCCTCATCCACTTAAGGAAGAGATGATCTCTTTTCTGCCAGTACCTGTCACCAAGATTAGCATCTCCCCACGCCAGTATATTATCAACGGATTCCCACTGGGGGTGATATCCTCTTTTCAATTCGCTTTCCGTCATGGCTGTGGGTGATATTTCATCCTTAACTTCGCAGAAAAAATGATAGGAATGGGATATATACCTGTGATCCGGTTCAAATATATCCCTTCTTAATTCCCTGACTTCCCCGATATCTCTAATGCTCTCGGGAATAACAGTCAGCCCGCACTCCTCCATTACTTCTCTCGCGAGTGCCTCCGTTAAGGTTTCCCCGGCTTCCACACCACCCCCGGGAAGTTTATATTCACCGCCGTCCACATGCTGGACGGCTATTTTATCGTCTTTCACTATAACGGCTCTGACCCTGAATCTCTCATACAACGGCATATCTTCAGTATAATCACCGTTATCTATGTCAAACAAATGCTTCATGCACTGTCCCCCTGTAAAAGCCTTTACTCCGTGACTATTTAAACAGTAATCCGAAGCTTTTTCTAATTATATCACATAATTCAGAAAACAGAGAGTGCTCTAAAAGCATATTAAGATTTTTTTAACGTAAAGAACCTTTAGCGTGAGTTCTTCTTTTTGATGCCAAATGCCACACCGATAATTCCAAAAAGTAAGAGAATTGCTACAACCGCTGCGATTATATAAGCTTTGTTGTCCATGATGCCTGCCTTGTCCGCAAGGGGTACATTCTCTTCATCAATGGTTTCATGAGAAGGTTCTTCTTCGTCAACTTCCTCATTCAAAGCTTCATCATCAATTCCGTCATCAAGGGGAATCTCGTTATCCTCAATGGTAACGGTGTTGTCGTTCTCATCTACGTTTGCATCTGTGTCTACGTTTTGATTATCGGCATTTTGGTCGTCGTTTTGATTGTCAGCATTTTGGACGTCTGCGTTACCGCCGTTTTGGTTGTTTTCGTTTCCGCCGTTTTGATTGTTTGTGTTTCCTGCGCCGTTATTTCCGGCATTTGTGTTGGATACTCTTTGATTGTTAACGGTTACCACAGGAGCGGGTGCTTCCACCCTTATAACTCTGGTCTCAGTAGGTCCCGTAACATCCTTATAGGTTGTGATCACCTGAGTCTCTGTATTTTGAGATGCGTCAGAAACATATTCAAATTCAAGAACATTACTGTCGGCAACGTTTGTAAGGACAATGCTCTTGTTGTTGGAACCTGTACTCTTATATACAACGTTTCCCTCAAGAGTTATATCTTTGACCGCCTCAATTTCAACCTTGTCCCCCACATTTGCTCTTGCAATATAAGGGATTGCAATCTGTTCCTTACTCTTAGAATCCACATAGCGGACAATGTATTCCACACCATCCACAAGCTTTCCGTAATCCACAACAAAATCAACATTTCTGTCAACAGTTGAAGAAGGATCCGGACCCCATTCAAAGGAATTCTTAACCACATAATCCCCATTGGTAACAATATGGACAGGTGCCTTGGGCATCTTCCCCCCTGCAGGCACTGTTACCTTTATGGCACCGTTTTCGGTAACCTCATATTCATAGGAAGCATATTCATTAGCCGCAACTTCCTGTGCCAAACTTTTTTTATCCCTTGAGTCTGTCCCGTTCATGGAAAAATATCCCACATTTCCGGGTCTGAAGGTCACGGTATAACTTGAGGAATTGGCATAGGTATCTGCCTTAAAGCCTGCTATTCCCAACACAAGTCCCAGTGCTGTGACAAACGTAAGAACTTTCTTGGATTTAATCATCTTGATTCCTCCGTGGCTTTATCCTTGCCGTTCTTTCTCAATGCAAACACAATAAGCACAAGACCTGCTGCTATAAGGATACTGCCGAAAACAATCGGGGTTTTATCGCCTGTTGCCACTGCGGCAAGGGGCGTAACATTTTCATAAATAGTCTCTATTTTACCGGGGTGTTTTCTCTCCACCACCTGATATTTCACTTCGCTGGTTGCGGGATCGTCATAGGAAACCTTGAATTCAAAAGCAAGTTTTCCCGTGGTCAGACTGTAATCCGCAGCCGAATCATTATCAAAAGCTTCTCCGTCAAAGAAAATATTAAGAGAAACATTCTTCTCGTCATTCTTTTCAAAAGTACCTATAAAAATGCTGTCCTCCAGCATCTTGTTCATATCTGCAAGACCGTTATCGTCCTTCTTAAGCTGCTCTGTGTAGCCACCAAGTCTTGAGTCGTAAACAGTGGCATCTCCTACTTTAAGAGTAATGTCGTAAGCGGCACCTTTAGCATTCTTTCCTGTCTCCTCAAGTGCCTTTAAAACCTCGGTACTCATATAGAAATTAACAGCATGGCTGTTCTCATTTTTTACAGTGATTACAGCACTTCTTTCCTCGCCGGGAGCGATATCCTTAAAAGCTTCCCCAAGATCTGCCGCGCCTTCTTTTTGAGTAACGCCTCTGTATTCAAGATTCTTATCGGCTGTAAAAACCACCTCAGGGCTTGCAGCCAGGGCATTTACGGACATGGCCGCAAACAATATCAATGCAGCTGCAATGTTCCTTATTTTTTTCATTTTTTCCTCCACTGTCAACCAACACTTACATCTGTTAAACAATGCGTGATACAACGTACAGCAAGTTGTGTTTTCTGCCTTTTCGGGTCATCCCCGACATATATACGTTAAACAATGCGTGATGCTACTCTGCTATGGCTGTTATGTTGCCGTTTGCATCAAAGGTGGGATAAACACCCCATTCTGCGGGGATTGCGTTTTTGGCAACAGCCTTCTGGACACCATCCACCTTGAATTCTATGCCGAATTCCTGCTCAGCATAAATATTGCCCATGGTGGGGTCAAAGCTAACGGCCTGAATGAAATCTTCGCTGGTCTGCCCGGGAGCGAGAGGCTTTGTATAGTACATAACAGCCTGCTCATCGTCGCTGTAGGTCACAATCCAGCCGTTTATCATGTCTCCTGCTTTGTACTCTTTTTGCTCAAGCAAAGGTTTGATAAGAGAATTCTCAAGTTTTCCCTCGCTATTATTTTTCCATTTCTTGTCTATGGTCACTCTGGTGTAGAGATCGTACCCTTCCGGGGTATCATTTACCACATTGTAGGTAAGAGCAATCTCTTTACCCGGCACTGCCACAAAAGCTTCACTCTCTTTTTCATTAGGCAATACAAGTTTTCCTATGGAGAGGCCAAGGCTCTTGACGTTTATACCAAGGGTTCCTTTTTCCTCGGTCTTCTGAGAGAAGCCCGCAAAAGCTCCGCCTATGGCGCCCGCAAGGCATAAACATATGGAAATCACCAGGAATGTTACTTTCTTTTTCACGATGTCATCCTCACTAAAAATCTGACTCCACGAGGGCATACCGCCCCCTATCTTCAGCTCAATTATATGAGGGGTATGTCACACAACGGTCACACGAACCCCAAATATAAACTTTAATGTAAATTCATCGGGCGTCTACGGTATTCGGGCGTCTGCGGTATTCGGGCGTCTGCGGCGTTCGGGCGTCTGCGGTATTCGGGCGTCTGCGGCGTTCGGACGTCTGCGGTATTAGGCATCCGGTGTGGAAACAATAGCAAACAAAGAAAAAGCAACAGCGCAAGCTGTTGCTTTTTAGGTTTATGCGTTATTTTCTTTAGCCACCAGCATGTCGGCTCCGTAAATCTTACGAAGCTTGGGCTTTTCGATTTTTCCTGTGGCATTTCTGGGAATGGTGGCGAAGATGATTTCCTTGGGTCTCTTGTATCTTGCAAGTCCCTGACAGAACTCCTCTATTTCCTCTTTGGTACATTCCATTCCTTCTTTTATCTCGATGATGGCCGCTGTCTTTTCACCCAGTCTTCTGTCGGAAAGACCTATAACAGCCACATCCTTAACCTTGTCAAATCTTCTTATGAAATCCTCAATCTGAACGGGATAAATGTTTTCTCCTCCGGATACGATAACGTCCTTTTTCCTGTCTACAAGGAAAATAAATCCGTCCTCATCCTGCATTGCCATGTCTCCGGTGAAAAGCCATCCATCCTTAAGGACCTCGGCAGTGGCTTCGGGATTTCTGTAGTAGCAGGTCATAACTCCGGGACCCTTGACGCAAAGCTCGCCCACATCACCTTGTGAAACAACCTCTCCGTTCTCGTCCACAATCTTACATTCCCATCTGTATCCGGGAACTCCGATGGCACCTACTTTATGGATATTTTCAACCCCGAGATGAACGCATCCGGGACCTGTGGACTCGGAAAGCCCGTAGTTGGTATCGTATTCATGATTGGGGAAGTATTCCTTCCATCTTCTTATAAGTGAAGGAGGAACAGGCTGCGCACCGATATGCATCATTCTCCAGTTTTTAAGATCGTAATCAGCAAGTTTAAGGTCGCCTCTGTCAAGAGCATCAAGAAGGTCCTGAGCCCATGGCACAAGAAGCCATACTATGGTACAGTGCTCGTTGGATACTGTTTCCAGAATGGTTCTGGGACTTGTTCCTTTTAAAAGCACCGCTTTACTTGCAGCTACAAGGCTTCCCATCCAGTGGAACTTGGCTCCCGTATGATACAGGGGAGGGATGCACAGGAAGTTATCGTTTCTTCCGGTGGAGTGATGCTTCTGTTCCATCTCAGCCGCCTGTGTAAGGGACTGATGTTTGTGAAGGATTGCCTTGGGGAATCCTGTTGTTCCTGATGAGAAATAAATAGCGCCGTAATCTTCTTCACTGAGAGCAATTCCGGGAGTTCTGCTGGAGGAATCGGCTACAAGCTCATAATAATCCTCTGCAAATTCGGGGCATGACTCTCCGTAGTAAATAAGAAGTCTTCCTTTCATAAGGCGCTCGGCATTTGTTTCGATTCGTCCCACAAATTCGGGACCGAATACCATCACATCCACTTCGGCCAGCTCAGTGCAGTACAAAATCTCATCCGCATCATATCTGAAGTTGAAAGGAACTGCGATAGCTCCTGTCTTAAGTACTCCGAAATAAATAGGCAGCCACTCTAAGCAGTTGTACATAAGGATAGCTACCTTATCACCCTTCTTTATTCCTCTTGAGAGAAGCATGTTGGCAAAACGGTTTGCTTTCTCATCAAAAACACTCCATGTTATCTCTCTTCTGTAGGGTGAAAATCTGGAAGGCTGAATAAGGTCGAACTCCTTCCATGAGGTTCTTCTTTTATCGGGTTCATCCGGGTTAAGCTCCACAAGAGCCACTTCGTCCGGATATAATTTGGCGTTTCGCTCAAGGTATTCCGTAACTGGCATAATTCCTTCTTTCCGCAGGCACTTTGCAAACTATGATGAAAGCGTCGCTCTTTTTATTTAAAGTTTTACACTTCAACTCACCATAGTTTAGCACATCAACGCAAAAAAATCAATTTTCCTTTTATCTGCTTTTATCTGTATACAATCGACTTTGCGAGTTTGCCTGCGCTTTCTTTACCCTGATATGTTTCCACAATGGCAAGGGCCAGATCTATGCTGGTTCCCATTCCTCTGGATGTAAGGATATTGCCGTCTTTGGCCACGCTGTCGGTGGAAAGCACCGCATCCGTAAGAAGGCCTTCACATCCGGGATAACAGGTAGCTTTCTTACCCTTAAGAAGTCCTCTTCTTCCCAATACAGTGGGGGCCGCGCATATTGCGGCTATTTTTTTACCTTGGGAAGCGAATCTGTCGAGAGCTTCTCCCAAGGGTGCGCAGTTATAAAGATTATCGGTTCCCACCTTACCTCCGGGAAGTATAAGCATATCAAAGGAATCAATATCTGCATCCTCCATCTTTTTGTCACACACTATACCTATCCCATGGGAGCCCATTACATTTAATGTACCGTTTATGGAAAGGGTTGTTATGGGAATTCCCGCTCTCCTCAATATATCAACTATGGTAAGTCCTTCTATTTCTTCAAAACCGTCAGCCAAGAAAATCGCTGTCTCTGTCATCACTAATCCTCCAATTTTATTTACTCTGCTGTATCGACAGTCTTCCGTAGCACATGGCCATCTTGCGGATATTGTCGGCAAACTGCGGTGTGAGCACACCGGGTTTCATCCTCCACTTCCAATTGTTTCCAAGAGTCGCGGGGGTGTTGATTCTGGCTTCATTTCCAAGACCCAGATAATCCGGCATTGGAATAACTGCCATATCCGCCACGCTCCCCACAACTGTCCTTATCATACTCTCTGCAAGCTTTTCTCTTGTGCAGCACATATAATCCATTCCGAATTCCACTTCCCACTGAGGAATGGACTCCGCAAATGCCCTGAC
>JAILPU010000190.1 GCA_024699395.1 Lachnospiraceae bacterium
CCGAACCGTGGCAGGCTTTATAAACGGAAGAAGATAAATATTAACAGAGCCATTATCATCTTCCATTACATAACGTTTGACACTTCCATCAAACACCGGTGATAAATGGATTCCCGTGGTCTCTACCAATGTACCGTGATCTGAAAATCTAATGGCAGAGTCATGATTACCGCTTATGGCAAAAACCGGCATGTGCCTGTTGGCAAGACTTATCAGGAACTCATCCCATATCTTCATCGCATCTTCACTGGGAACGGTTCTGTCATAAACATCTCCGGCTATGAGTACTCCATCCGGTTTGACATCATTAATGATTGAAAGAATCTCTTTGAGGATATATCTCTGATCCTCTATCATTGAAAACTCATTTACCCTTTTACCTAAATGTAAATCCGATAAGTGAACAAACTTCATTACCTTACCTCCCGCAACTGTTTACAATATTTAAATTGGGATGTTCCCAACTCAAGCGCATATTACTGCTACTCTGAATCAGCTTCTTCATTGTTATCCCTTTTTTCATCATTGAGTGCGTCCATATATCCCGCTGTTATGATACCAGCCGGGAGCGCAACTATTGCTATACCAAGTATAGATGACAGCATGGTTATAATGCGTCCCGCAGTTGTAACAGGATAAATGTCTCCATAACCAACCGTCGTCAGCGAAACTGTTGCCCAATATATTGCATCAAAAAACGTTGAAAGTGTCCCCTTTTTTCAAATTATTTTTTTCGAGTATTTCCTCTATCGCAGCTTCATAATCCTCATCTATCAAAGTAACCTTATCTTTGGCTCGAATGAATCCTTCTATTATCTTACGATTGTCCTCTTTCAACCTATCGGGTGTGCAGTCGGAATCATCCAGTCGCTTCTCGATATCCGACCCATGATTTCTTATATCTTCAAAATGCGAATCAATATATTTATCCGTCATTGCGAAACAGATAAACTTAATCTTCGACAAATACTCGTCGGTAAAATCTTTTCGCCATTCGAAGGGGACATAACACCCCTCAACGATAAGATTCTGCCTATTCTCTATGGCTGTCTTTATCATTTCACATACAATGGGCCAGAGGTATTCCACAAGCTCCTCATCATCCTCCGGTGTAAGATGCGTGTTCCCACTTCGTATAAGTCCCATCTTAATGTGATCAATTGATACATAGGGATATTTATATTCTTCAAGCATCCTCTGAGCCAGGAGAGTTTTTCCCGTATGTGATGCCCCTGTAATTATAATGACCATAGTCTTAGTTTCCTTCCACAAAAAAGAGAATATTATTTCCGCTACTTACAGATCATCCCCACTCCAATCCGGATAAAATTCACTCGCCATATCAAGCGCCCTCTACCTCAAATCCATACAGCTCATTGTAAACTGCAGTCAGCTTTGTATTATCGATAGATCCTTCTTTGAAAAAATCATCCCTTGAATGGAACCACTTGCCGTCAAAACATACGGTGCATTCGTTCCCTTCCATAACAGATTCCAGTCTGTGCACCTCGTCTTCGTAGATAAAAGAAATCTTGTGAGGAGTTTTCAACAAATAATACATGTCAAAGAAGACCCTTATTATTGGGCGTTATAATCAAATATACTTATTAAAACAAAAGACAGGACTCCACTCTTTAAAACGGTATCCTGTCTTAATGTTTTCTCTACTACTTTCTATCGTATGAAATTATATTAATCCTTGTCAAGAATTTTATCTGTGGATCATTTCTTTATTCTTTCCGATTCAATGATAAATTTTACCGAGCAATCTTCATCATCTTTTGTTTGGTCAAAGGATCTGTAGGCTCTTCCCGCATCAGATATGGCTTTTATCCTGTTACTGATACTTTCCACATCGGTATCAAATACTGATGTAAGCTTCCGAACGCCTTCCTTATTGAACTTTATCATACCCTCGTTCAAGGCTTCGGTTCCGTCAAGAAGCTGATCGATTCCCTCTGAAAGCATAGCCGAACCATCTTCAAGTGCTTTTGAACCCTCAACCAGCTGCGAAGAATTGGAATTCAGTTCCCTTGTACCGATAACCAATCCGCCTGTACCATTCTTAAGTGCTTTCGTTCCGTCCTTAAGGGTGGCTATACCGCTATTCAATGCACCGGTTCCGGCCTTTACCTTCTGTGAGCCGTCACTCAGCTCTTTTGTACCGTTATACAATGAAGTTGCGCCGTCCTTAAGTGATGCTGTACCCTTGCAAAGATTGTCTGCGCCCTTTGCAAGATCGGCAGCACCCTGTTTAAGTGCACCAAGCTGTGTTTTGGTTGTCTCCGAAGTCAATGTGGCATATGACTCATTGAGACTTGAGGAAAGCTTTGACGCGCCCTGTTGAAGACTGACTCCGCTCTCTGTGGGCGTTGTTATCGCTCCATTAATCTGATGCTTAACCGCATTGGCCCCGTTGGCTCCCGCCTGTTTGGCTGCTGCCTGTGCAGCCCCTGTTGCGGCGTTATCAACCACAGCAGGAATAACACTTGATGATACTGCAGAAATAATATTTTTTACGCCTTCTATCTGTTCCGGAGTAAGTCCCATTCCTGCGAGCTGGTCCTCAGGAATATTTGATAGCATAAGAGCTGATGCCGTACCCCCGTCAACAAGCCCCGTGACCGAAATCGATGATGTGTCAATCTCATCGGGAGAAGTTTCGGTTCCTGTTGCAGCCACTATGGCATCTATACCGGCACTTACAGAACCTGCCGCACCTGCAGCCTGTCCCACACCGGCTGCAATGTTTTCCATTTGTCCTGTCAAAGAATCCACGCCTGCGCTTACCGCATCTGCTCCTGTTTTAAGCTGATTTG
>JAILPU010000205.1 GCA_024699395.1 Lachnospiraceae bacterium
TGCATGATGCAACCGCGAGAATGCCGCAAGCGTCATTCTTATTTTATTGTTCTTCGAACACTGAAATTATAACATATTCAGCGACCAAAAGGCAGATGTAATCACAATTGCTGACTCTTCGTATAAATTGTAGTAGAATGAAGGTAAGGAATATGACAGCAAGACATATGAGCGATCGCTCCATTAAGATCGCTTCCATCCGAAATCTTAATATGGTAAATTTTTACCGCATCTTTGACGAGAACAATGATCTGTCCTGTATCATGGTCTATTATGATAACAGCGAGATCATCAATCTGAGTGAGACTGACGAGGGATTTTTTGAGCTTCTTGAGAAGGTGACAGAGGTTTATTCCCTTGAGGAAAACCAAAGATCCATCATCGCAGACGACTTCACCAGAGAATTGCTTAAGACATCCGCATGCTACAGGACAAAAGAATATGAGCGACTTACGTCTTTATTTGATGAAACCAAGGAACCGGATCTCTTTCCAAATGCCTATTCACACAAAATGATGCTTCCCATTGTGAGATATGTGATGGAAAGCATATATGGGGTTGAAGGAATCAAAATAGAATTTAATGATTACGTAAGAGAATGGTACGGGAGAGGTTCTCTTAATGCAAGATCGGAGAGTGTCAATCGTTCTTTTCCTTTTGTTATAAGAAAGCTTAACGGCACCCTGTATCGGGTTGAGGTCTCAAACGTATTAAAGAAGTACAAGACCTTGACTGTAAATATCCTTCACAGTTTTGATGGTATTACTGTAGATTACAGCGCTTCCTCATATTCGGGGATCCTTCGGGTATCCTTTATTGGGGAGGAACCTGTGATGAATCATGTCATAAAACTTGGGGACAAAGAGGTATTCTGGGCAAAGGAAAATATGAAGCCTTTTGAGGAGACTGATAATGCCAATATTTATCCTTCATTTTCCCGGGTTAAATGGGAGAGCTTTATCCTTCCCTGGAAAGAAAGGGTCATGACGGCAAGGGAAGGGGCACTTCAATACAGACTTTACAGTGCAGGAAGTAACAAAAAGATGTTTTCCTTCGGAATATGCAACCACGTACTGAGGAATGAGGGGATTAATCTTGGCAGGATATGTATGTTTGCATATCTTATTTTTGAATCACCCCTGAAAACCGAACTTCATTTTCTGGACGCAGTGTCGCCCGCGCACTGGTTTTACAGAGAAAATTACGAATCTAAAAAATATATTTTGAACAAGGAACGGAATCAATCGTATGGCGATCAAACTTGAACTTGGAAAAAGCAATGATGAAAAGCAGTTGGATGCCCTTATAGAAGATTTAAAGAAGATTACCCGCAGTGAGGCTCTGGACAATCTTATTGCCGAGCTTGAAGCTATATCGGAGGGGAAAAGGTCGCCTTCCATAAAACCTCTTTCTCTCTATGTGGAGACACTTAAGATAATCAGGGAGCACACGGTAGGCTCGAGGGATTACGCAGCCGCATTGAAAGTGGCTTCCATGGTATATGACGATCTTTTTATTAGGGGTGAGGAAACTCCGGATTTTGAAAATGTTGAGGCTGTTTACAAACGTATAATTTCGGACAGTGGGCTTAAGAATTCTTCATTTTTTAACTATGAGCTTTTTGCTTCCTTTACAGATAAGGCCAATTTCGTCTCTCTGGTGGATTCCGTAAAAAAATGTGCCATGTCAAAACAGATATTTGACAAGCTGTGTACCTATGGGATCTGTGCAAGGGAATATATTATTGATGACAAGGGATATCTTACCAATCTTTTAAAGGTAAAAAATAAACTGGAGCTTTCAAGCCCTGAGACAATGGATTTTGTCTTGGAGGAAGAACTAACCTTCCTTCGTCGTGCCAATGGCATCTATGATATCGATCCCATTAAGCTTGCTGCCGTGGAAAGAAACCTCAATGCGGCGAATGCCATTATGGAGGGAAGCAGGGATCTTCTGAACAATCTTGATTCAAAACAAAAGAACATAGAACTTATTGTGGATCAG
The DNA here is from genome assembly GCA_024699395.1 of Lachnospiraceae bacterium. Classification (GTDB taxonomy): domain Bacteria; phylum Bacillota; class Clostridia; order Lachnospirales; family Lachnospiraceae; genus Acetatifactor. Next base: position 2,005 of record JAILPU010000205.1, read on the forward strand.
TTTGAGCAGAGGGCCAAAGACATAAAAACCATTACGGAAGCCAGTCTCGATGACAGAGCCGCCACCGCCAGGAACAGGGTGGATATAGCCCTGAAGGAATTTATTGCGGGACAGCAGAAGACCATTATCATGGATAAGGAGCTTGCTTTAAAACAGCTTTATTCCGATGCGGAAATGGAGCTTCAGAAATACCGTGCCATGGCAAAGACCATAACAGCCAATACCTCGGCCGAAATAGCGGGACTTGCAAAAAGTGCGGACGATGTTATCCGCAAGCTTTCCGATGCCACCAAAAACGATGAGACCATCAATGAATTTTTGACAAAGGCAAGGCTTGATGAAGCCATTCTGAACAAGATCGAAAATCTTTCCATGCTTAACGATGCAAGCATAGAGCGGATGATGTCCGATAAAAATACGATCAGACGGGCACCGGAGGAAGTCACTGTAAATGAAGATGCATCAGTTGGAGCTTTGAAGATACCGGCATACAGACATTCAAGAGAGGAACGACCCATTGAAAAGGTTAACCCTCTTCTGGATATGAGCATTCCTTTCTCTGACAGGATCACTTCCGTGAAGGCTCAGAAAGCCATGAGGATGGGAAAGGGAGAACTGTTCCATGAGAAATTTGACGATGTAATAACTGCCGTTATGGAGGATGTAAATCCATATCTTATAGGGCCATCCGGATGCGGTAAGACTCATATGATAATGCAGATTGGACAGATCCTGGGTCTTGAGTGTGTGGATATAGGCTATATAAATGAGGAATACGATATCCTTGGTTATGTGACTGCAACCGGAGATTACAACGAGTCCAATTTTTACAGGCTTTACAAATACGGTGGGATAGCCTTCTGTGACGAGCTTGATAACGGTAATGGCAAGGCAACGGTTAAACTTAATTCCTTCCTTACTAACAAGATTGACTCAAGCTACTGCTTCCCCGGTGGAGAGAGGGTGCAGAGACATCCCAATTTCAGAGTGGTGGCAGCAGGGAATACAGACGGAAGCGGGGCCGATTCCATATACAATACCCGTGAAAAGATAGAGGAGTCGGTTCAGCAACGTATGATTCCCATATATGTGGATTATGATAACAGGGTAGAGAAGGCTATTCTTAAAGATTATCCCGAGTGGTACGATTTCTGCTGTGCCTTCAGGCATGCCACCGACCGCTGGTCAGAGGTGTGCGGTATTCCGGCTCCCGGTATACTTACCACGAGAGATGCTTCGAGGATAAGGAAT
>JAILPU010000259.1 GCA_024699395.1 Lachnospiraceae bacterium
GAGGTAATAGCAGTTTACGCGCTGTGATATTGCACTCACTATGCGTGTTGTTGAGAAGTATCGAACTCACGTATTGTGATGTTATATTTGATTTGTGGGTAATGAATCTATATCCGACACAGAGCGTCCCGTGCAGTAACATCCCGTGCGGTAACATCCCGTGCGGTAATATCCCATGCAGTAATATCGGAGGTTTATATGGAGCCTTACAGAATAATAGTCCGAGGCGGAACAGGTGAAATAGTGGAGAAGAAATCCAGGTTTATAGCCAATATAATACCGGCCGCATCGGAGGAGGAAGCAGTTAACTTTATAGAAGAAACGAAAAAGAAATACTGGGATGCAAGGCACAATTGTACAGCCATGATAATAGGAGAAAATTCCCAAATCACAAGATGCTCGGATGACGGTGAACCCTCTCAGACAGCGGGAAGACCAATGCTTGAGGTCCTTATTAATGAAGGGATAAAAAATGTGTGCGTAGTGGTGACAAGGTATTTCGGAGGAACCTTACTGGGCACCGGAGGCTTGGTGAGAGCATATCAGGCAGCGGTTAAGGAAGGACTCAAAAACTGCGAGATAGGGGTTGTAAAAAGCGGAATCAACTTTAATATAGAAACGGATTATAACGGAATCGGAAAGATACAGTATATCCTTGCCGGAAAAAACATACCGATAATCAACTCGCAGTATACCGATACGGTAACGTTGGAAGTGACGGTTGAGGATGGCGTTTTTGAAGGGCTTGTGAAGGAAATAACCGATGCCACAAGCGGAAAAGCAGTGGTAAGGGAACAAAAGGAAGTTTCTTTTATTGACAAGGATTTTACTCAAAGTTAAAATTAAGCAGTGTGTGAAAAAAATATCCGAAAGGTGGTGGGTTTTATGGAAAGAAGCAACAGTAATAATGATGTCCCTCTTCCGGGTCGATCGTGCCAAAACATAAAAAACATCACAGAGGAGGATAAATATGGAACACATGTCAGAAGAACAGGTAATTCTGGAAGTAAGGGAGCTTCTTGAGACCAAGCAGTATACCGTATTGCGTCAGTATGTATCGCAGTTGAATGATGCCGATATAGCAGTATGCATGGAATCCATGGAAGAGGAGGACATGCTAAAGGTGTTCAGGCTCCTGCCCAAGGACTTGGCGGCAGATGTTTTTTCATATCTGGAGATTGAGAACCAGCAGATGATCATAACATCCCTTTCCGATAAGGAAGCAGGAACCATTATCGATAATTTGATGGCGGATGATGCAACCGACCTTTTGGAGGAAATGCCTGCAAATGTGGTAAAAAGGCTCCTAGCCAACGCCAGCGCCGAAACAAGAAAGGACATAAACAGCCTTTTGCGTTATCCCGAGGATTCAGCGGGAAGCATAATGACGGTGGAGTACGTGGACCTTAAAGAGCAGTTAACTGTTGCGCAGGCCATTGAACGGATAAAAAAGGTAGGTCTGGATTCCGAGACGGTCAATGTGTGTTATGTGCTGGATCCCCAGCGAAAGCTTGTGGGAACCGTGGCTTTGAGATACCTTCTTATAAGTGACGAGGACGAGATAATAAAGGATATCATGCATGAAAATGTAATCTCAGTCAACACACTTATGGACCAGGAGGAAGTAGCAAGACACTTTAAGAAATATGACTTCACGGCAATGCCTGTGGTGGATAACGAGAGTCGCCTTGTGGGTATAATCACTGTCGATGATATCGTGGATATCATGGAAGAAGAGACCACAGAGGATATGGAAAAGATGGCGGCTATCACCCCCAGTGACAAGCCCTACATGAAGACGGGAGTATTTGAGACATATAAAAAGAGAGTACCCTGGCTGCTTCTATTGATGATATCAGCCACCGTTACAGGTGGAATAATAAGTTCATTTGAGAAGGCACTTATGGCCAAAGCGGTGCTTACTTCCTTTATTCCCATGCTTATGGATACGGGAGGAAACGCCGGAGGACAGGCATCAGTTACGGTTATCCGTGGACTTTCCTTGGGTGAGATAGAATATAAGGATGTTTTCAAGGTGGTATTTAAAGAGATAAGGGTTGCTCTGGTCAGCGGCCTTACCCTTGCGGCAGCCAATTTTTTGAAGCTTATGTTCCTTGACAGAGTTGAACTTGCTGTTGCGGTAGTAGTATGTCTTACCCTTGTGGCAGCTGTTTTGATGGCTATGCTTGTGGGATGTCTTCTTCCCATAGGAGCAAAGCGCCTTAAATTTGACCCCGCCGTTATGGCGAGCCCCTTTATTACCACAATAGTGGACGCATTGTCACTTCTTGTATATTTCAGAGTGGCATCCGCCATTATCGGATTATAATGTTAAAAATTGTTCGGAGGAAACAAATGAGATATTATTTTGAATCTAAAATCGAAAAGGGAGAGCACGGATACATGATGCACCTTCCCTTCAATGTGTGGGAGGTTTGTAAATTAAGAGAAGTCATAAACGCAAGCGTTGTATTTGACAATAAGATTTTAAGCTGCATCCTTCTTCCCAAAGAAAAACTTAACGGTACCTATGAGATATGTATTCCCTACGGCACCAAGCTTTCCGAGGAGGAACTGGGTGTAAACCATAAGATATTGCTTCACATAAGTGAGAGCATAATAAGAATGGATCAGAACAGCCCTTACAGTTTTGAAAATCCCGTGAGAGTAATTGACAGCATGGAAGTAATCATGCAGCCTGAGGACGGTCTCTGCGGTCAGGCGTGTGTAGCCATGCTTGCAGGTGTTACCATAGCGGAAGTAATATCCGTAATGGATTGCAGAGAGTGGCAGGCAACCATGGGAATGATGCTTTCCGCATTGAATTATTACGGAATCGACCACAGCGATGTCATTATATATACAGAGGGCAGGGATGCAACATTACCCAAGTGCTGTATCCTTATGGAGAAGATGGGAAGATATTGCCACTATCTTGTACATTTCGACGGAAAGTTTTATGATTCCAACCTGGGAGTACTTGAGGATTACGACATGGGAAAACTTCTGGGATATCTTGAGATAAAGTGCTAAATGCGAGGCGTGCATGTTGTATTTCGAGTTGCAGAAACAAATATATAAAGGTTTATAGAAGTTACAGAGCGCGAGAAGGCGTGATTTATAACGAGTAACAAAAGTGAATATGTAAAGGCATTAAAAAGTTACAGAGCGCGAGAAGGCGTGATTTATAACGAGTAACAAAAGTGAATATGTAAAGGCATTAAAAAGTTACAGCGCGCGAGGCGGGCGTGATGTATTTCGAGGGCCTTATTAAACGTCGGTACTTGGCGATCGTACTTTGATCGCTTAGTACCGTTACGTTTAATACGGAGCGAGAGCGTCCCGAGAAATATATACGCCCGCCGACACAGCGCGTCACTTGCAACGCGTCACTCGCCAATACCTCTTTTAAGGGGCAGAATATAAAATAAATATTAAATAAGTACTATCGCCCTAAGTTTCAAAAAAGAGAGCAAACAAGAGAAAACGAGAGCAATAGTGAGAAAAAGCAAGGAATTGCGCATCTCAACAGGTTTGCATAAAAAAGAAGGTAAAACTAATATATGTTGCAGAGATTAGCACTCGACACAACAAAGTGCTAACAAACACTAAAAACAATCAAGGAGGCATTAGATATGAAGCTTGTACCTTTAGGTGACAGAGTCGTATTGAAACAGTTAGTGGCTGATGAAACCACCAAATCGGGTATCGTACTTCCCGGACAGAATAAAGAAAAACCCCAACAGGCAGAGGTAGTAGCCGTAGGCCCCGGAGGAGTAATAGACGGAAAAGAGGTAAAGATGGAAGTAAAGGAGAAGGATCTTGTAATCTACTCCAAGTATTCCGGAACAGAGGTAAAGGTGGATGATGAGGAGTATATCATCTGCAGACAGAGCGATATCCTCGCAATATTACAATAATAAATAAGGAGATGAACTATAATGGCTAAAGAGATAAAGTATGGCGCAGATGCGCGTAAATCATTGGAGGCCGGCGTAAATAAGCTTGCCGATACAGTCAGGGTAACATTGGGACCCAAGGGAAGAAACGTGGTATTGGATAAGTCCTACGGCGCTCCCCTTATTACAAATGACGGTGTGACCATAGCAAAAGAGATTGATTTAGAGGATGCATTTGAAAATATGGGCGCACAGCTTGTAAAAGAAGTAGCAACCAAGACAAACGATGTAGCCGGAGACGGAACCACAACAGCTACCGTACTTGCACAGGCAATGATTAATGAGGGAATGAAGAACCTGGCAGCAGGCGCAAATCCCATTGTACTCAGAAAAGGAATGAAGAAGGCTTGTGATTGCGCAGTAGAAGCTATCGCAAAGATGAGCCAGAGCGTTGACGGAAAGAACCATATCGCAAGAGTAGCCGCAATTTCAGCAGGAGATGATGAAGTAGGAAAGCTTGTAGCCGATGCAATGGAGAAGGTATCCGGAGACGGAGTAATCACCATTGAGGAATCAAAGACAATGCAGACCGAGCTGGATCTTGTGGAAGGAATGCAGTTCGACAGAGGATATATCTCAGCATACATGGCAACGGATATGGATAAGATGGAGGCAGTTCTTGACAATCCTTACATACTTATCACAGACAAGAAGATATCAAATATCCAGGAGATACTTCCTATACTTGAGGAAATCGTAAAGACAGGACAGAAGCTTTTGATTATCGCAGAGGATGTAGAGGGAGAAGCACTTACAACACTTATTGTCAATAAGCTTCGCGGAACCTTCAACGTAGTTGCTGTAAAGGCACCCGGCTACGGTGACAGAAGAAAAGCAATGCTTGAGGATATAGCAATCCTTACAGGCGGTAAGGTAATAAGCTCCGAGCTTGGTTATGAGCTTAAGGATGCAACACTTGATATGCTGGGACAGGCAAAGTCAGTTAAGGTTCAGAAGGAAAATACGGTAATCGTTGACGGTGAGGGCGACAAGGAAGCTATTAAGGCCCGTGTTGCACAGATTAAGAAGATGATTGAAGAGACCACTTCCGATTTCGACAGAGAGAAGCTTCAGGAAAGACTTGCAAAGCTGGCAGGAGGCGTGGCTGTTATCAGAGTCGGCGCTGCAACAGAGACAGAAATGAAGGAAGCAAAGCTTCGTATGGAAGATGCACTTGCAGCTACACGAGCAGCTGTTGAGGAAGGAATCATCAGCGGAGGCGGATCTGCATATATTCACGCAACAAAGGAAGTATCAGCACTTGCAGATAAGCTTGACGGAGATGAGAAGACAGGTGCCAAGATTGTACTTAAGGCACTTGAGGCTCCTCTTTTCCACATTGCAGCAAATGCAGGACTTGACGGAAGCGTTATCGTAAGCAAGGTAAGAGAAGCAGAACCCGGTGTGGGCTTCGATGCATATAACGAAGAGTATGTAGATATGGTGAAAGCCGGTATCCTTGATCCCGCAAAGGTTACAAGAAGTGCACTTCAGAACGCAACAAGTGTTGCAAGCACACTTCTTACCACCGAGAGTGTTGTGGCTACCATTAAGGAAGATACCCCTGCAATGCCTGCAGGCGGCGGAATGGGTATGATGTAAAAAAGGTCTTGACAAAATCTCTGAATGATTATATCATTCTCTTTGATAGTTATTGATTGTAAAGAGTGGCGCGAGCCACTCTTTATTGTATGTGTGGAGGTTTTATGGCTAAGCACGATATTTATGAACAAAAGTGCACCGTACTTGCCGAACCCATAGCCCAAGAATGTGGCGTGGAAATCTACGATGTGGAGTATGTCAAGGAAGGCAGTGATTATTATCTCAGGGTATATATCGATAAGCCTGAGGGCGTAAACATCGATGATTGCGAAAAGGTGAGCAGAAGGCTTTCCGATGCACTGGATGCGGAGGATTTTGTGGAGGATGCTTATATACTTGAGGTTTCAAGTCCCGGATTGGGAAGAAAGCTCACCAAGGACAAGCATTTTGAAAAGAGCCTGGGACAAAAGGTGGA
>JAILPU010000263.1 GCA_024699395.1 Lachnospiraceae bacterium
ACTCCTCGATTAAATAAATCCCTTCATCCCCCTTTATATATATTTTTTTATAACTCCTCCCATACAGGAACCGAACCGAAGCCGATTCCCACTTTGTTCCCCTTAATAAGATACTCCTTCATCTTCTTCTGAAGAGATGTGTCCTCGGGAGCATCCTTAATGTCTATATCTCTGTTCTTAAACACCCATTCCTTAACATCCATTGCATCCTCATTGGCCTTATAAATGTTAAAAATACTCTGGAATGCAATGATATTGGAGCCTTCTCCCAAAAGGTTCTTAAGATTGGGTGCCAAAAGCCATGAAACGCATCTTAATTTTCTGTCGGCAAAATCCGGGAAAAATTCTCTCATAAACGCCTTTGCCTGTTTAAGGGAAGCATTTACCGATTCCATATCAAGCTTTGCATCGGAGGGAATATGGAAGCCCAACATCTTATTCCAGTTTGTCTTCTCATCATTCTCGGTGCCGGGAATTTCATTGTAATCTTCATCCTCGGCATAATGGAGCTCATATTCAAGCTCTCCGATTCTGAAAAGCTGACCTGCCACATGTCTCTGTGTCCAGTAATCCCTGTCGTAACCATAGTAGCCGTAGCTAACCTTATGCTCTGTCATATATCTTACGAAAGCCTTGAGGGTGGCAATCATTATATCCTTCGATATTCCTCTCTCCAAAAGCTTATTCCATGTGGGCAAAGCTTCATGAAGCTGACAGGTAAGAATCTTTACCCCCTCGGGGTCGTCTCCCAGCTTTTTCTTGAGATCCAGCCTTGCATCCTCCCATGTTTTTCTGTCATGCATTCTTTCAAATTCGGGAGCATATGCCTCATAATCCGCTGTTTTGTCATAGGATAATACTTTAGATGCCATCTCGTTGGGCATACCGATAAGGGATAACAATTCTTTAAGACCTTTTACTTTTTCCATTTTTCTCTCCGTTTTATAATCCAAAGGATTTTTTTACTTTCTCAAATTCCGTTGTATATGCAAATGCGGTTCTCACATATACCCTTGTCTTTCCGTTCCTTAATTCACCGTACCAGAATTGAAGTCCCGGCAGGTCATACTCTCTTCCGAAGAAGGTTCTGTACAGCACTTTTATATATTCCTCATCGTCAAGATTTCTGTTTATGAATTCAGGCGAATCAAAGAATCCACCGGTACATACATCCATAAGCCTCTTGGGATTTTTGTATATCTCCGAACACCAGAAATCTATGCCGTCACGGTCAAATTCTCTGTTAAGAGCCACCGTATACATTCGTGCTATGAACCGGGTGAGATTGGGATTAAGGCTTGAGCCCTCTGTAATCACCATTTTTCCTGTCTCTATTCCGTAATCACCACATATCATTCCAAACTCTTTGGAATCAAGGAACCCTTTGACAATATACTGTTTTCCGATACCGTCGTCAAGAAAACTTTTCCAGAATGCCAGTCCGCCGTCATCGTACTCACGACCCATCATGGCTCTGTAGAGCACCTTAAGGAATTCTTCGTTATCAAGTTTCTTGGCGGTTATTTCAGGTGAAAACATAAAGTACTCCGCACATTTTGCACCTGTATATGCACCGCTCTCAAGCTGATTTGTCCAGAATTCAAAACCGGATTCGTCAGGTGTTCTGAAAAGACACAATTCATAGAGTCTGTACACAAAGGCCTGTATCTTCTCTCTTTTGGTGGCATTGGGACTCAATGTGGGCATAGGAGTCTGTGTGGGTTCTGCAGTGGGTGACACAGTCTCCCCCGGTGTCTGAGTAGGTTCGGCGGAAGGCACCTCTGTCTCTTTGGGCGCTTGTGTGGGCTCGGCGGAAGGCACCTCTGTCTCTCCGGGCACTTGTGTGGGTTCGGTGGAAGGTGCCTCTGTCTCCCCGGGCTCTAAAGAAGGAGTCGCCGTGGGTCTTGTCCAAATATCAGGAGTCTGTGTAGGTAACTCCGTTGGTCTCTGTGTGGGAGTAGCCGTAGGCCTTATCCAGATATCAGGTGTCCGAGTGGGTGTTTCAGTCGGTCTTGTCCAAATATTGGGTGTCTCTGTGGGGTGCGCTGTAGGCGTAGCCGTAGGAGTTTCTGTAGGTTTTACTCCCTCCGGATTATACAGGTACTTAAGGGGAGTAACTATTTTTTTGTATCGTCCCCCGCTTCCGTTACTGCCTGTCATAACCACAGACATATTTTCGTTTTTGATGGCGAATTCACTTACATCGCCGAAACCGTAAGATGAAGCGGTCAAAACTTTTTCAATATGATTCATTCCCGGAAGACCGTATACATCTATGCAACCGTCATATGCAATATACATGCAGTCATTAAAGCTGTGAACAAAGTCGGGGTAAATGTTGCTTATGAGCGTTTTTAAATTATCGCCTGTTATTGTAGACGACACCACGCTGTTTCCGTTGGAATAATACCAGATTCCGTTATAACAGTTGAAAGCTGTGTCTGTGTACTTTCTGAAAATATATCCTTGATAAGCCTTCCCCATCACAGCTTTTGGAGCCCCGGAATTTATTCCGTAGTGCTCACCTGTATCGGAGGTAATCTCGCTGTCGCTCATAAGAAAATACTTATGGGATACATAACCTTCGCACCAATAATCGTTAGTCGTATCCACCAAAGGATCGTTCCATGTACAGTCCACATGATACCAGTATCCCGATAGCTTAACCATATTCCAGGCATGAACCATGTGATCTGAGGATACGATAACACAGTCAATTCCGTTCTCATTGCACAGCTTCTTAAAAGCCTTAGCATATCCGGTACAAACGGCAACATTGTCCACAAAAACCCCGTATAACGAATAGCTCTTACAGGGGTATGGTTGATTGTTCTGACCCGAAAGATCGTAATCGCACTCTCTGCAAAGAAGGTCATTAATGAACAAAACCTTCTCCAAATCCGTTATATTATTGGGAATACAACCCAGATACTTTTTGTATGCGGCAATCAATGCATCTCTTTTACTCTTGATGGTATTCCAATCCGGCAGCCCGTCGGCTCCCAGGCAATCCGCATCATAATTCAAGGTTACGGAGTTAATCATTTCAGTCCTTGGATTATAGGAATATCCAAATCCACCGCTAAAATAAAAATCTCCGTAACAGTCGGTAAGAACTTCACCTATGATATCCTTAACCTGCTTATCAACACAGGATACAGGTATGGAAAGATTCTTTACATCAACCCTGTTGGTTTCACATGCATTTATAACTTTACTCAGCTCATCCCTAAAGGATCCTTCCCAAGTCTCGCCTCTAAGAAGCTCGGGATATATCTCATCATCCACGTAGGAGCCCGCCATTTTCTCTTGGGGCGTCACCGTAACGAATCCGTACGCCTCCCTCTCCGGCCCTTGGGCATTACTCTTTATTTCTGTGGTTCCTGCCGTTAAAAGTCCTGCTAACACAAGTATGGCTATTCTCATTTTTTTCATATCAGGCTTCCCCTTCCCCAACATTGATTTATATAGTCATGCTATTTTCATCATACCATATTTACGCAATAACTTCCACAATTTTCAGACATATTTGCATCTTTCTTTTGTTTTATCAGATTGAAACACTCTTTTGTTTGCAGATACATGCTAATTGGTTTGCAGTCGGAGCGCGTTAAGGAGTTTAGGAATCGGACTTTAGGGGCGGAGGCGGTTGAGGGCGGTGTGTTTGCTCGAAGGCCCTTGTGTGCCGTCGGCGCTTAGCGAAATCAAACGCAGTGCAGATTGAGCTTAGCGTCCGCTACGGTACACAACGAGCTAAGCGACTCGAGAGCAAATATATCGCCCCCAACCGCCTCAGGCCCGAAGCAGTTATTTGGGGGCATACCCAACCATCTCCAACCCATAGCCCGGAATGCAGCGGCATACTTCCATGTAAGCACCTGCGACACCTTAGGCACAGATGTGTTGGGGCTTACCACCTGGGATGCATTAGACTCAGAGGCGGTTGGGGGCGGTGTGTTTGCTCGAAGGCCCTTGTGTGCCGTCGGCGCTTAGCGAAATCAAACGCAGTGCAGATTGAGCTTAGCGTCCGCTACGGTACACAACGAGCTAAGCGACTCGAGAGCAAATATATCGCCCC
>JAILPU010000020.1 GCA_024699395.1 Lachnospiraceae bacterium
CTATCTCACCCGGCCGCTGTCCATGGGAATGTCTAATGCAATACTATCTCACCCAGCCGCTGTTCATGGGAGTTTCATATTCGGGATAACCGTTCTCGATTATATTCGACATATATCTTCCCAAAGCTGCGGTAAGGCGAAGCACCTCTGTGTGAAGTTCAAGAGGGAACGTCTTCATAAGCCTGTAGGTCTCAAAGTTTATATCGCACTCATATCCTCCATCATGGAGTCCCAGCAAAAATCCTTTCCAGTCTGTGGACTGACCGTCCTGTCCCCTTGCAAACACAAAAGGAAGGGTGTGGAGATCCATAATGCCGTCATTATCATGAACGTGAAGAGCCTTTATTCTTTTGCCGAGAGTAGTTACAGCCTTATAGAGATTCTTGGCAAGAAGGTTTGCATGTCCCACGTCAAAGCAGAATCCGAACAATTCTTCTCCTGCTATATCATTAAGGGTATCTATATATCTTGCAGCCTCTGCGAAATCCGAACAGCTGGCTTCCACAATATGACCGTTGACCCCTAAGAACATATTTTCAAGAAGAATCATAACCTTCTCTTCCTTGGCAAAAGGAATAAGCTCGGTATACATTTTAATATTAAAATCCCATTCTTCTTGGGGATTGTCATAAAATCCGAAGGATACGGGATGTATAACTATCCTGTCGCAGTCAAAAGCACGGCACAGCTTAATACTGTTTATTGTCATCCTGTTAAGTCTCTCGTTCCACTCAGGCTTACGTCTGATTCTCATAGGGAAAGGTGCATGGAACTGTCCCGCGAAAAGTCCCGCCTTTTTAATGGCTTTGATATGGGGTTCGAATTCCTTATAAACCTTGTCAAAATCCTGTGCCAAAAGCTCCACGGAATCCCCGTTTTTTATAACATATCCGGGAACAAATTCATCAAGTCCGAAATCTATAAAATCAATTCCCGCTTCCTTGATGCGCTTATAGCTGCCTTCAATATCTCTCTTATCCACAGCCCCCATGGACTGAACTCCTATTTTACGCATATCTTCCTCCGTAATCTGTCTTTTTTTTAATTACGATATCCATACAAACCCGGCAACCGCCGCACTCATTCCCAATTAATCCGGATGTAAAATTTGGCAACAACACGTATCATTTTATACCAATTAACTTAGATACGATATTCGGTGCCAATGTATCACATTTTTGTTAACCGCATTACAAAATACACCACCGACATAGCTACGGTTAACTGTGATACCATTCTCATCAACAGCGTTTCACACACCGGTTAACTTTATTGAAAACTCATCAAACAACAAAACTCATTGCATCAATTAAACGCAAACTGGAATACCACAAATGCCGCATAAATGCACAAAAGCAATATTCCCTGAGCTCTGTACAATTTTCCCTTGATAAGAGCGGGAAGGGTAAGAAGAAGCATTACTCCCAACATCACAGGGCTGTCCACCACCAGCGAGGAATTGATTCCCATTATGGTGCTGTTGGCAGGGATTTTAAAGGGGCGAAGTGTTATAGCCATTCCGCTTACAAGCACAAGGTTAAAGAGGTTGGCTCCGATTATGTTACCCAAGGACAGAGCACCGTGACCTTTAATAAGGGATGTTATAGCAGTTACAAGTTCAGGCAATGATGTTCCCAATGCAACAAATGTAAGAGCTACCACCGACTCGGGAACCCCAAGGGCCACTGCGATGATTGTACCGTTATCCACCAAGAGATCTGCTCCCACTGCAATAAGAGCAGCACCAATCACGATAAATACCAAATCCTTCCAAAGAGGATTTTCCTTACCGGGCTCTTCCTTTTTATCATCCTGTATAGTTTCACTCTCACCTTTTTTAGCCTTGAGTGCTTCCTTTACAAGAACCACCATATATATAACAAATATGGCAAGAAGGGAAATTCCCACAGTTCTTGAGAAGCCCCCTGCAATATAGGCACAGGCAAGGTAAAGTGCCGCCGCTGCAAAGAAGAAAGCGATGGGCTTTTTTAAGGTTTCTTTGGCAACCTTTGAGGGCTTAAAAGTAATGGTTATGGCAGATATAAGAGCCGTATTGCATATGATGGAGCCTATGGCATTTCCGTAGGCTATATCACTGTGACCTTTAACAGCCGATGTGGCGCTTACCATAACTTCCGGAAGGGTTGTTCCTATAGACACCACCGTAGCTCCTATCAAAAGCTCCGGGATACCGAACCTGTGAGCTATTCCGCAAGAGCCGTCCACAAACCAGTCGCCGCCCTTTATAAGGCAGGCAAGTCCCACAATAAATAATAAAACAGCAATAAGAATGCTAGTATCCATTTTTTCTCCTTTTTCAATTTTGATAAAAAGCCCCCGTTAAAACGGGGGCTTAATGATTATCTTAAGTCTGCATGAAAAGCCTGAAGGCTCTTAACGCCGCATCCCGTATGATTCTTGATATAATGTATTCCCTCTGCGCTTGCTTTTGCAGCTGCCAAAGTAGTTACATAAGGAACCTTTGCCTTGATGGCTGCTTTTCTGAGATAGCTGTCATCATTGATGGATTCTTTTCCCACGGGAGTATTGATGATAAGCTGGATATCACCGTTTGTAATAAGATCGTTTATATTGGGACGACCTTCGTAAAGCTTCTTAACCTTTGTTGCGGGGATGTTATTGGCAACAATTGTATCGTAAGTTCTTCCTGTTGCCACAATATTAAATCCGTTGTCCGCAAACAACTTGGCGATGCCTACCATCTCCTGCTTATCTTTATCATTTACGGAAATAAGCACTGTGCCCTCAAGAGGAAGTTTGGACTGAATAGCCTCCTGAGCTTTGCAGAATGCTTCACCATAGGATGTGCTCATTCCCAGAACCTCTCCTGTGGAACGCATCTCAGGTCCCAATACAGGGTCAACTTCAGGGAACATGCTGAAGGGGAATGCCGCTTCTTTTACACCGTAATAAGGTATTACTCTCTCCTTAAGTTCAGGCACCGGTGAAGGACGTCCTGTAAGGGAAGAGGTAATGATATCTGTAGCAATGGGTACCATTCTGATACCGCAAACCTTTGATACAAGAGGCACCGTACGGGAAGCACGGGGATTTGCCTCGATAACATATACTTTTCCGTTCTCGATTGCGTACTGCATGTTCATAAGACCTACTACATGCATCTGCTCCGCAATCTTTCTGGTGTAATCCTTGATAGTCTCAAGATTTTCTTTGGAAATATGAGCTGAAGGAAGGATACAAGCAGAGTCTCCTGAGTGGATACCCGCAAGCTCAATATGCTCCATAACAGCGGGAACAAATGCATGGGTTCCGTCACTGATGGCATCAGCCTCGCACTCCATAGCATGGTTAAGGAATCTGTCTATAAGGATGGGTCTGTCGGGTGTAACACCTACAGCTGCTGCCATATATTCCTTAAGAGTTGCCTCATCGTAAACAACTTCCATTCCACGTCCGCCGAGAACGTATGAAGGACGAACCATTACAGGATAACCGATCTTATCCGCAACTGCCTTTGCTTCCTCAAAATCAACAGCCATTCCCGACTCAGGCATGGGAATCTCAAGCTTCTCCATCATTGCTCTGAACTGATCTCTGTCCTCTGCAAGGTCGATAACAGCAGGAGAAGTGCCTAAGATCTTAACGCCGTTCTTTTCAAGCTCTGCAGCAAGATTAAGAGGAGTCTGTCCGCCGAACTGAGCAATAACGCCAAGAGGCTTTTCTTTATCGTAAATACTGAGAACATCCTCAAGAGTAAGGGGCTCAAAGTAGAGCTTATCGGATGTATCATAGTCGGTGGAAACCGTCTCGGGGTTACAGTTTACGATAATGGTTTCGAAGCCCAGCTTCTTAAGAGCCTTTGCTGCATGTACACAGCAATAGTCAAATTCGATACCCTGACCGATACGGTTGGGACCGCCGCCAAGGATCATGATCTTCTTGGAATCGTTAACCTGATCCTTGTCTTCGCCTATATATGTTGAATAGTAGTAAGCGCTGTTCTCTGTACCGGAAACGTGAATGCCTTCCCAGTTTTCAACAACACCTATCTCACATCTTCTGTTACGTACGGCATCCTCGGTAACATCAAGAATCTTTGAAAGATACTTATCGGAGAAACCGTCCTGCTTTGCTTTCTTAAGAGCTTCGTCTGAAGGAAGGCTTCCCTTATTCTTCATAAGTTCTTCCTCTTCCTCAACGAGTTCCTTCATCTGCTCAAGGAAGTAAGTCTTAACCTTGGTGATCTCAAAAATCTCATCGCAGGTTGCGCCCTTTCTGAGGGCTTCGTATATAAGAAAATATCTCTCACTTGAAGGAGTTACAAGCTTACTGAGAAGCTCTTCCTTGGAGAGTGAATTGAAATCTTTTGCAAATCCCAGTCCGCTTCTTCCGTTCTCAAGACTTCTGATAGCCTTCTGGAAAGCTTCCTTAAAGGTCTTACCGATGCTCATTACCTCACCGACGGCACGCATCTGGGTACCTAACTTATCCTCAACGCCTTTGAATTTCTCGAATGCCCATCTTGCAAACTTGATAACCACATAGTCGCCGTCGGGAACATACTTATCAAGGGTTCCGTACTTACCGCAGGGGATATCCTTAAGGGTAAGACCGGTTGCCAGCATTGCGGATACAAGAGCGATGGGGAATCCTGTCGCCTTGGAAGCAAGTGCTGATGAACGTGAAGTTCTGGGGTTAATCTCTATTACAATGATTCTGTCAGATACGGGATCGTGTGCAAACTGAACGTTGGTACCGCCCACAACCTTTACGGCCTGAACTATCTTGTAAGCCTGCTCTTCAAGTCTCTTCTGGTACTCCTCTGAAATGGTAAGCATGGGTGCCGAACAGAAGGAATCTCCGGTATGAATTCCAAGGGGATCGATATTTTCAATAAAGCATACTGTGATGATGTTGCCTTCCATATCGCGGACAACCTCAAGCTCAAGTTCTTCCCATCCGAGAATGGACTCTTCAACGAGAACCTGTCCCACGATACTTGCCTGAAGACCTCTCGCACAAACCACCTTAAGCTCTTCCTTGTTGTAAACAAGTCCGCCGCCGGCTCCACCCATGGTGAAAGCGGGACGAAGTACAACGGGATAACCAAGCTTATCTGCAATGGCAAGGGCTTCATCAACAGAGTAAGCAACCTCACTTCTTGCCATCTCGATGCCGAGGCTCTCCATGGTCTTCTTAAACTCTATTCTGTCTTCGCCTCTCTCGATGGCGTCAACCTGAACACCTATTACTTTAACGTTATATTTATCAAGGACACCGGCCTTATAAAGCTCTGCGCTTAAGTTAAGACCGGACTGACCTCCAAGGTTGGGCAGAAGTGCATCAGGTCTCTCCTTAGCGATTATCTGCTCAAGTCTTTCCACATTAAGAGGCTCGATGTAAGTAACATCCGCAGTCTCGGGATCTGTCATGATGGTGGCAGGGTTTGAATTGACAAGTACAATTTCATATCCCAGCTTTTTAAGGGCTTTGCAGGCCTGAGTTCCGGAATAGTCGAACTCGCACGCCTGACCGATCACTATGGGACCGGAACCGATTATAAGTACCTTTTTAATGTCGTCTCTCTTAGGCATTTTTTTCCTCCGTCTTTCTCTTTTCTATCATTACTAAGATACATTAACAATACTCAAAACACAAGTACAAAAAGGAGACCCGCGGTACAAACCGCAGGTCTGTAATTTTAATTATTTGATGACTCTTTTTTAGCTCCAAGCACCTTGTTGGTTATGATTCCGAGGATAAGTGCTGTAGCGATTTCGGTAACGGTAACTTTTCCGAATGTAAGACTGAGACCGCCGATACCGGCAATAAGGATAACGGAAACAACGAAGAGATTTCTGTTATCGTTAAGGTCAACCTTCTGAAGCATCTTAAGACCGCTTACAGCGATGAATCCGTAAAGAGCCACGCACACACCACCCATTACACATGAGGGGATGGTTGCAAGGAATGTTACAAGCGGAGCAAAGAATGATGCTACGATAGCAAGGATTGCTGTTGCAAAAATAGTGATTACGGATGCATTTCCTGAAATAGCTACACAACCTATTGACTCACCATATGTGGTATTGGGACATCCGCCAAAGAACGCACCAACCATGGAACCTACACCGTCTCCGAGAAGTGTTCTGTTAAGTCCGGGATCTTCGAGAAGATCTTTTTCAATAATGGATGAAAGGTTCTTATGATCCGCAATATGCTCTGCAAATACAACAAAGGCAACGGGTATATATGCTACCGCGATTGTTCCCACATATGCACCGTCTATCTCGCCAAATGCTCCGAGTGCAGTTGTGAAAGTGAAATCAGGTATCCACTTCATATCGTTAAATGATGAGAAATCAACGAACTTAAATCCTTCACCACCGATAACGGTAAAGAGTACGGCAACAATATATCCTGCTGCAATACCAATGATAAAGGGAATCATCTTCGCCATCTTCTTACCGTAAACGGAACAAATCATAGTAACAAAAAGTGTTACAAGACCGCAGATAAGACCTGCATATGAAAAAGGACAGTCAACAGGATTGGTTGTAAGATCACCAACGGCATTACCTGCAAGGGAAAGACCGATAATTGCAACCGTAGGTCCGATTACTACTGCAGGCATAAGATTGTTGATCCAGGCAACTCCCACAGCCTTAACAATAAGAGAGAGGACAACGTACACAAGTCCGGCAAATACAGCACCGAGTATAATTCCCAAATAACCTGCTGAGACCGATACAGCTCCTGCAAATGCAGCTATCATGGAACTGATAAAAGCAAATGATGAGCCAAGGAATACAGGACTCTTAAACTGTGTAAACAAAAGATAAACAATGGTACCCACACCTGCACCGAAAAGTGCTGCGGAACTGGACATTCCCGCCTCTGTGCTACCGTTGATTATTGCAGGAACCGCTATAGTCGCTGCAAGGATTGCCAGTAACTGCTGAAGTGCAAACACCAATATCTGACCGAATTTGGGTTTGTCATTCACATCGTAGATCATTTTCATTTTTTTATCCTCTTTTCTTTATGTTTTTCCTACCCAAAAAGTTCCACGCTGGTACGTTCCTCAAAGGGAGGTATTTTTACTTCTATATGTTCTGTTTTGGCGGTGGGTACGTTTTTACCCACATAATCGCCTCTTATGGGAAGTTCTCTGTGTCCTCTGTCAACTAAGACCGCAAGCTGTATGGAAGAAGCTCTTCCATGCTTTAATATGGCCTCCATGGCAGCTCTTACAGTTCGACCCGTATAAAGGACATCGTCCACTATTATCACTTTTTTGCCGGTTACATCAAAGGGTATCTGGGATTTATGGAGAACCGGTTCGATACTTGCTTCCTCCAAATCGTCCCTGTAACAGGTGACGTCTATTGTTCCCACCGAAACCTTTATGCCTTCGATATTTTCAATATTGCGGGCTATTATCTCGGCTATGGGAAGCCCCCGTCTCTTTATGCCGATAAGGCAAAGATTATCGGCCCCGTTGTTTCTTTCAAGTATTTCATGGGAGATTCGTTTAAGAGCTCTTCCCACTCCGGCTT
>JAILPU010000005.1 GCA_024699395.1 Lachnospiraceae bacterium
CACTGCTTTGTCGTTGTCCGTCCATGTAAAACCTCCCTCGGGTTCATAAAAACCGGACTTAAGATATATTCCCGCATTATACTTCAATTCCGAAAGGTAAAGATCGTTTTTCCCATCATAATTGGGATAATCGATTTCCTTAAGGGTAAGCTTTTCCATGGATAATAATTCTTTGTGTTCCTCAATATAAGGATAAAGATTATAAAAATACAGCATGTTGTCTTCACTGGCAACCGGGCCGTATCCCAAAGTTTTTGTCAGCTCATCCAGTAACTGTGCAAGCTCCTTCGGCATATATGCCCTGCTTTCAATGTAAACACCTCTGAAGCCTGCAGGTATCATATAACGGAGCTTAGCCTTAATATCAACATTGGATAAAAATTCGTTCCACTTATCCCCTGCGCTTCCCTTGTAGGCTCCGAAACTCCATTTTAACGACTCGGAATGAATGAATCCAGCCATAAGCCTGTAATCATACATATAATTTACAAAGCCGCTCTCGGGGAACTTGTGGTAAGGAAGCTGATACACCAAATCTCCCTTTTCCAGCTGTGCTTCTATATCTTTAACAAATCTGTCTTCCAAATCCCACTGTTTTTTATTGGCCTTAAGGCTTCCCCCGTCAAGCCCCAAAACATCGGGTTCTGTGCCATCCGCCTTATTGAAAAGTGAAGGAGACTGATCCCACAGTCCTACAATAAGACAAACCGTAAGCAATACACCGCTTACTGCCTTTTTAACAGCGGTCTGTTCACCCTCTGTTTTTTTGCTGACAATAAGACATAAAACAGCGATACAGCTAAACATTATGTAAGGGGAAACTCTGTTAAGGCATCTGATAAAATAAACATTCGAGAGCATTGCCACAAAGCCCCCGATGCCCCCCATGGTCATAAAGAGTAATGCTATTATATTTAATCTTGAAAAGAACTTAACATCCTCGCAATCCCTGTCTTTAAGTTTAAATCCAAGGACAAACAAAATGCTTGTTATAAGTCCCGTGCATCCCCAAATTCCGATGTAGGAAGAAACATTCTCATTTACAAAGGGAATACCGTGATTGTAATCATAAATCAATTTTTCAACAAAAGAAATGCCATGGGAATAAACCGGCATAAAAAGCTGACTTATCTTAAGGCCATAGTAGTCCATGTCAGCCATGGTTCTTACGGTGATAACCTTATAATCCGATTTGATATGGAAAATGACAGCGGGAACAAGGGCAAGTACCATAAAGAAGCACACCATGGCGCATATCTTCACCGCAGGCACAATGTTTTTAAGGTTACGGTTTTTAATAGCTCCCAAAACTCCTCCCATGCCTACAAAAAAGCATGCGAAAAAGGCATGATACGCCGTTCCGCTCACAGCAATACCCATGCAAGCCAAGATTATAAGAAGGGTTCTTAGGGATATAAGTTTTCGGTTTATCTTTAAAAATTCATCATCGGAATAACATCTGTATGCCAGATAAAAGGCAACAGGGATAAAGAAACAGGAATCCAGAAAAAGATGAATAAGATGCCTGCTGTAAATAAAGGGATTAAACGCAAAAAGCAATGCTCCGCAGGTTGCGACAAAATACCTGTTTCCAAGTTTTCTGAAAACAAGATAAGCGCTGATGGCGCAAAGCACAAAAACAGTAACAAGATAGAGATTAAGCACCACCGGGACACTTTTTGAAAAGAGCCCCCAGAACTTAATGATACAGTACTCGGGAATCTTAAGGCAGGTTGCCACAAAGGACAACGCCTGATGGCTGTAGGGTGCTCCCATTCTGTCGGTCCCCCAAGCCCACCTTTCCTGCAAAAGTTCCTTAACCTGGGCCATTACAGAAAAATCGTCCGCGCCCACATATGTATATATACAATTCAATCCCGCACTGAAAAATCCCAAGGTGGAAAAGGCTATTATGACAGCGGCAAAAATCACCGCAGGCAATACATACAAATCCTTTTTGTTCAGTTTATTATTAACCAAAAATAAAGCCCTCCGCCTATCTCTTTTCAATGCTTACAAGGTTCGCATTATAACTGTAATACCCTTCCTCATAAGGAAGAAGTTTCACCACGATTCTTATTTTGTCCCCGGGTATTATGTTGTTTATTTCACTGAAAGAATTCAATGAAACATTGAGCACCTTAAACTCCGGACCGGGAAAAACCTTATCGCTCACCGAGCGGTCACCATAGCAAACCACCAGATTCACTTCCGAGTTGCCGGCGTCGGTCTTATCCATAAGAGTGGCATCAAATCCGATTTGCTTTCCCTCATACATATCCGCAAAAATAGAAAGATCGTCAATGCCGGGATAATCATTTGCAAAAAGCTGTTGCACTTCAGAACTGTTGTCAACGGTATATGTCTGATTCGTCGAAGTATCCGCCAAAATACCATTCATTTCGGTATCCCGGGAATCACTGTTATCATCGCTTTGAATCGTTACGTTTCTGTTATCCGTCTCTTCGCCGTCTTCGTCATCAACTCTGACAACAGGTTCATATTCATTGTCATCTTCCGCATCAATAACAACCCGCCTGTCTTCAACAGACAAATCATTGTCAGATACTGTTACAACAGGTGAAATGCCATCATAGAAAGCACCGTTGTCTTCCGATTCCGCAAAGGTATGATACACAATTACTACGAGAGCATCACTTTCAAATCTGGCTTCAGCATCAAAACGCTTCTCACCGTCTATCGCTATACTCTCGGTTCTTCCGTCGTTATCAGCCTGTCCCTCCAAAAGGTCCTCATGAGGAACCGTCTCTATGTTGGTAAAACCCGCCTCCTCAAACATCTGCACAACGTCGTGATAATTTTTACCCTTTAATTTCTTGGCTGCCTTGGGAACTTTTATGCCTGTTTCAGCCTTACAGGCGCAAAAAATAACAGCTATGACGCCCAAAAGCGCCATAAGCTTTATTATCCTTTTCATTGGGAAAAAATCCTCCTTTGTAAAGACCTCTCATCAGTCTCTTCTGAAAAGATCTCTTGTGTAAACCTTGGATTCAACATCATCAAGGATGTTTTCATATCTGTTGGCTATTATGGAATCACAGCTTTTCTTAAATCTCTCAATATCATTTACCACTAAAGAGCCAAAAAATGTGGCGCCGTCAGGAAGAGTGGGCTCGTATATAATAACCGTTGCGCCCTTTGCTTTCAGTCTTTTCATAACTCCCTGAATGGAGGACTGCCTGAAATTATCGCTGTTGGCTTTCATGGTAAGGCGGTAAACTCCCACGGTGATGGGCCTTTCCTTCTCGGCATTCCACATGGAAGACGCAGTATAATATCCCGCCTTCTCCAGAACACGATCCGCGATATGATCTTTTCTCGTCCTGTTGCTTGCCACAATTGCCTCAATAAGATTTTCGGGCACATCCCGGAAATTTGCTAAAAGCTGCTTGGTATCCTTGGGCAGGCAATATCCGCCGTAACCGAAGGAAGGGTTATTGTAATGACTGCCGATTCTGGGATCTTTGCACACACCGTTAATAATGTCTGCTGTGCTCAAGCCTTTGAGTTCCGCATATGTATCAAGCTCGTTAAAGAAGGAAACTCTAAGGGCAAGATAAGTATTGGCAAAAAGCTTAACCGCCTCCGCTTCGGTAAATCCCATGGTAAGGATGTCTATATCCTTTTTCTCCGCTCCCTCTGCCAAAAGATTTGCAAAGGTTTCGGCCTCCTTCTTGGAAGCTTCATCGCATCCCACAATAATTCTGGAAGGATAAAGATTATCGTACAAAGCCTTTGATTCCCTTAAAAACTCAGGGCTGAAAATAATCCTGTCGGTATTAAACTGCTGTCTTACGTTTAAAGTATATCCCACAGGCACCGTGGACTTAATGACCATCATAGCCTTGGGATTGCACTCAAGAACAAGCTTTATCACGCTCTCAACAGCCGAGCAATCGAAGAAATTAGTCTGGGGATCGTAATTGGTGGGAGCCGCAATAACCACAAACTCCGCGTCTTTGTAAGCTTTCGCCCCATCAGTTGTGGCATATAAAGAAAGCTTTCTCTCTTCATGCTCCGCAAAAAACTTCTCTATGTAATCGTCCTGAATGGGACTCTTCCACTCATTTATCTTATCAACCTTTTCCGGTATCACATCCACAGCCGTCACATCATTGTGCTGTGAAAGAAGAACTGCCATGGATAACCCCACGTAACCCACACC
>JAILPU010000042.1 GCA_024699395.1 Lachnospiraceae bacterium
GGAAATGCCGAAACCTTCAGAGGTTACGCTCCCGATCTGGGATACGATTTTTTGAGAAAAGCAATTGTGGATTATGATTTTGTAAAAAGAGGCTGCGACATTGAAGCAGATGAGATTTTCGTATCCGACGGCGCCAAGAGCGACTGCGGAAACATTCAGGAAATCTTTTCAACCGATTGTAAAATAGCGGTGTGCGATCCCGTTTATCCCGTTTATGTGGATTCCAATGTAATGGCGGGAAGAACCGGAGAGTATGACGAGAAGACTCAGGGCTTTAAAAATGTAATCTACATGCCCTGCAAAAAGGAGAACGGTTTTGTTCCCGAGCTTCCGGGTGAAACACCGGATCTTATCTATCTGTGTTTCCCCAATAACCCCACGGGTGCTGTTATCAGAAAATCGGAGCTTCAAAAATGGGTTGATTACGCTAACGAAAAAGGTTCGGTAATCCTCTACGATGCGGCTTATGAAGCGTTTATTGAAGAGGAGGACGTTCCCCACAGTATATATGAGTGTAACGGTGCAAAGGAATGTGCCATAGAGTTCAGATCCTTCTCCAAGACCGCAGGCTTTACGGGACTTAGATTGGGATACACGGTTATTCCCAAGGATCTTAAGTTCAAGGGTAAAAACCTCCGGCCTTTGTGGGCAAGAAGGCACGGCACCAAATATAACGGCGCTCCCTATATTGTTCAGAGAGCGGGAGAAGCTGTTTATACCAAAGAGGGAAGAAGCCAGATTGAGGAACAGATTGCTTACTACAAGGATAATGCAAAGCTTATCCTCAAGGGCTTGAAAGAAGCGGGATACGAAGCCTACGGCGGTGTGAACGCACCTTATATATGGCTGAGAACCCCCGATAATATGACAAGCTGGGAATTCTTTGACCACCTTCTTAACAAGGCACAGGTGGTGGGAACCCCGGGATCGGGCTTCGGCCCCGGTGGCGAGCATTACTTCAGGCTTACCGCATTTGGAAACAGAGAACAGACTGCTTTGGCAATGGAGCGTATAAAGAGTCTGTGAGCATAGTGGTTATTTACATGAGACAACGGCGTCTCGGGTTTATCCCGGGGCGCCTTCGTATTTTAGTAAATAAAAATATTGAAATAAAAAACAAACAAAATTATTATTCAGGAGGACAACATGGAAAAACAGAACGTACCCGAAATTTTTGGCTCTATGGTATTTGATGACAGAGTGATGAAATCAAGGCTGTCAGCCAAGGTTTATAAATCACTCAGAAAGACTATCGACGAGAATGCAGATCTTGACGAAGAAGTAGCAGAGGCAGTTGCCGAGCAGATGAGAGACTGGGCTCTTGAGAAGGGCGCAACCCACTATACTCACTGGTTCCAGCCCCTTACCGGTATAACAGCCGAGAAGCACGACAGCTTCATCACCCCCTCACCCGACGGCGGTGTTATCATGGAGTTTTCAGGCAAAGAGCTTATAAAGGGTGAGCCCGATGCATCCTCATTTCCTTCAGGTGGTTTGAGAGCTACCTTTGAGGCAAGAGGTTATACAGCATGGGATCCCACATCATATGCATTTATTAAGGATCATACCCTTTGCATTCCCACAGCTTTCTGCTCATACGGCGGAGATGCTCTTGATAAGAAGACCCCCTTACTCAGATCCATGCAGGCACTTAACAGACAGGCTAAGAGAATCCTTAAGCTTTTCGGTAAGGATGTTAAGAATGTAAGAACAAGCGTAGGACCCGAGCAGGAATATTTCCTTATCGACAAGGAAATGTTTGAAAAGAGACCCGACCTTGTATATACCGGAAGAACTCTTTTCGGAGCAATGCCTCCCAAGGGACAGGAACTTGACGATCACTACTTCGGTGTGATCAAGCCCAGAGTATCTGCATTTATGGAGGATCTTAACAGCGAGCTTTGGAAGCTGGGAATCCTTGCAAAAACAGAGCATAACGAGGTCGCTCCCGCTCAGCACGAGCTGGCACCTATTTTCTCCACCACCAACGTTGCAACAGACAATAACCAGCTCACAATGGAAATAATGCAGAAGGTTGCAAGAAAGCATGGCCTTGTATGTCTCCTTCATGAGAAGCCCTTCGCAGGTGTAAACGGTTCCGGTAAACATAACAACTGGTCCATGGCAACAGATGAGGGTTCAAACCTTCTCTCACCCGGAGAAACTCCCTATGAGAACGCTCAGTTCCTTCTATTCCTCTGCGCAGTAATTAAAGCAGTTGATGAGTATCAGGATCTTTTGAGACTTTCCGTTGCAACCGCAGGAAACGATCACAGACTTGGTGCAAACGAGGCACCTCCGGCAATCATTTCGGTATTCCTTGGAGACGAGCTTTCTGCAATTCTTGATGCTATCAAAAACGATGCTCCTTATGAAGGCAAGGAGAAAGAGGTAATGAAACTCGGTGTTCATGCCCTTCCCAAGTTCTCTAAGGACACCACCGACAGAAACCGTACATCACCCTTTGCATTTACCGGTAACAAATTTGAGTTCAGATCTCTTGGAAGCGCAAACAGTATCGCATGCTGCAACATCATGCTTAACGCTTCGGTTGCGGAGAGCTTAAGACAGTTTGCCGATTCTTTGGAGGGATCTAAGGATTTCGAAAGCGACCTTCACGAACTTATTAAGAAGACCATCAAAGAGCATGAAAGAATCCTCTTTAACGGAAACGGATATACCGATGACTGGGTAAAGGAGGCAACCGAGGTAAGAGGTCTTTCCAACTTAAAGACCACCGCAGATGCTATGCCTCATCTTCTTGATGAAAAGAACAAAGAGATGCTTATGAGACATAAGGTATTTACCGAGGCCGAGCTTACATCAAGATGCGAGATCATGCTTGAGAACTACTGCAAGACAGTAAATATCGAAGGTCACACCATGGTTGATATGGTAAGGAAAAATTACCTTCCCGCCATCGAGGGTTATATGTACAGCCTTGCAAGAACAACTTCTCTTATGAAGTCTGTATCCGACAACGTAAAGTGTGTATACGAAGTAACCACTCTCGAGAAGCTTTCACAGCTTACCGACAGCATTATGGAATCTGTTGTAACTCTTGAAAAAGCTCTTGCAGATCTTAACGGATATGAAGACATTACAGAGACTTCCGTAGCGGTAAGAGACAAGGTGCTTCCCGCAATGGAGACTTTGAGAAAATATGTGGATGAGGCCGAGATGCTTGTAGGTGAAAAGTGCTGGCCCTTCCCCGGTTACGGAAAGCTTTTGTTCAGCGTATATTGATTTTAAAAGGGGTAAACTTATGTCCGATAATTGGATAATGGATAAACCTCATGAGGAATGCGGAGTTTTCGGGATGGTTTCCTGTGAAAACAAATCCGTATCCGAAGACATCTACCACGGGCTCATGGCTCTCCAGCACAGAGGTCAGGAGTCCGCGGGAATATCGGTGTCCGACACATCAGGTCCCATGGGTAATGTAACCACCCACAAGGGAATGGGTCTTGTGACAGAGGTTTTTAACAAGGATGAACTTAACAGACTTGTGGGAAATATAGGCGTGGGGCATGTGAGATATTCCACCACCGGGGGAAGCATCCCTGAAAATGCCCAGCCTATCGCCATGAATTATATAAAAGGATGTCTGGCTGTAGTGCATAACGGTAATATCACAAATGCCGAGGAACTTAAACAGGAGCAAATGCTTCGGGGACAGGCTCACTACACCACCTCCGATTCCGAGATATTGGCATACGAACTTGTGAATGAAAGACTGACCTCTAAATCCATAGAGGAGGCAGTGGGTA
Organism: Lachnospiraceae bacterium; assembly: GCA_024699395.1. Lineage (GTDB taxonomy): Bacteria > Bacillota > Clostridia > Lachnospirales > Lachnospiraceae > Acetatifactor. The sequence continues at coordinate 3,771 of JAILPU010000042.1, forward strand.
AGGCCGCCCTTAGACTTAAGGGAGGCTTTGCCCTTATTGTAATGAGTCCTCAAAAACTTGTGGCTTTAAGGGATCCTGCAGGAATAAAGCCCCTTGTGATGGGTAAAAAAGATGACGCTTATATCTTCGCTTCGGAGACCGCTGCCATTAAAGCTGTGGGCGGAGAGGTCATAAGGGATGTGGTTCCCGGAGAGATAGTGACGGTATGCGATTCCAAGGTGTACAGTGACACTACTCTTTGTGACAGGAAAAGAGCTCATTGCATTTTTGAGTATATTTATTTTGCCAGAGCCGATTCGGTGATAGACGGTATTGAGGTATATGACGCCAGATTTAATGCGGGAAAGGCCCTTGCTAAGGCTACCAAGGTGGAGGCTGATATTGTGGCAGGTGTGCCGGATTCGGGCCTTGCCGCAGCCAGAGGATACGCAGAGGAATCGGGTATTCCTTTTGCATTTGCTTTCCACAAAAACAGTTACGTGGGGAGAAGCTTTATAAAGCCCACGGACAAGGAGAGAAAAAATGCGGTATCCGCAAAGTTGAGCGTTATATCTTCCGTGGTTAAGGATAAGAGTATAGTTCTTATTGACGATTCCCTTGTAAGGGGTAACACCATGCGCCGTATTATCGAGATGCTTAAGGAAGCCGGCGCCAAAAAAGTTTTTGTGTGCATCAGTTCACCGCCCTTTTTGTATCCCTGTTATTACGGGACGGATGTTCCTTCCAGGGGACAGCTTATCGCTACGGATCACTCCACGGATGAGATACGCAAAGACATCGGAGCCGATGCACTCTGCTATCTTAACCCTGCAGATTTCAAAGATATGGTGGGAGAGCTCCCCCTCTGCAAGGCATGTTTCGACGGCAATTATCCTGTATGATCCCTGAGTCTCTCCTGCCGACAAAGCGCGTCACTGTATACATACAGGGACTATGGCGGAGTCGGCGTCGGAGCCACTATATTTGCACTCGGGCACGCTCTCGCTCGTTGTGTGCCGTAGCGGACGCTAACCTCGAACTGCGCTCACGCTTGTTCTCGCTAAGCGCCGACGGCATACAAAGGCCTACCGTGCAAACACAGTGCCTCACTCCGCCTCCGGTTTAAAGCATCTGAAGTCGATATGTGGTGGAGTCGGCGTCGGACACAGCTCGTGATTCGCCTGCTTACATGCAGATACTATGGCGGAGTCGGCGTCGGAGCCACTATATTTGCACTCGGGCACGCTTTCGCTCGTTGTGTGCCGTAGCGGACGCTAACCTCGAACTGCGCTCACGCTTGTTCTCGCTAAGCGCCGACGGCATACAAAGGCCCACCGTGCAAACACAGCGCCTCACTCCGCCTCCGACCTAAACCAAGTTAATAATTTATGTCATCTGAGTGAGGGCGGAATTACATACAGTGTGTCTGTAGTTTGACAGATAGATCGTTATTGTCGAACCCGGTAACAATACTGCATAATTTTTTCTCACAGCGCGCGAGGCAGGAGCGGCTCTTGTCTGAGGGCCTTATTAAACGTCGGTACTTAGCGACCGAACTTTGGTCGCTTATGTACCGCTACGTTTAATACGGAGTGAGAACGTCCCGAAGAAAGAGTCACTCCTGCCGACAAAGCGCGTCACTTGCGATAATATTCGCACCGACAAAGCGCGTCACTTGCGATAATGCTCCTGCCGACAAAGCGCGTCTCTTAAAAAACTATATTGACTTTGGCGGGAGATTGCGATACAATCAAACAAAATTGCAAAGGTGCAACGAGAAGAAATAATAAAAGAATATTTGAAACAGAAGCAAAGGCGCTTCGGATCTTAGGATCTGAGGCGCTTTTTTTACGTTAAATCTCTTTGAAAGAAGAGTATGGGAGGAAAAGTAATGGTTGATCAATTTGAGCAGATAAGAGAACACGGACTTTACAGAGCCGAATTTGAACATGATAACTGCGGAATAGGAGCCATTATAAATATAGATGGCACCGCAGATCATAATATTGTGGCAGATGCATTGTCCATAGTGGAAAATCTGGAGCACAGAGCCGGTAAGGATGCCGAGGGAAAAACAGGAGACGGAGTGGGAATCCTGACACAGATCCCCCATGACTTCTTTGCAAAGGAACTGGAGAAGATGGGAGTCAAGGGTATCGCAAAAAGAGGATACGCAGTAGGTATGTTCTTCTTCCCCCAGGATGAGCTGGCAGCCAAAAGGGAAAAATCCATGTTTGAAATAATAACCGGAAAAGCCGGTTTAAAGTTCCTTGGATGGAGAAAAGTTCCCGTAGCTCCCGAAATACTGGGTACCAAGGCAAGAGAGTGCATGCCCAATATATATCAGGCATTTATTGAGAGACCTGAAGGCTGCGAAACCGATCTTGATTTTGACAGAAAGCTTTATATTGTAAGAAGAGAGTTTGAGCAGAGCAGTGTTCACACCTATGTGCCTTCACTGTCATGCAGAACCATTGTATATAAGGGAATGTTCCTTGTGGGACAGTTACGTACCTTCTTTAACGATCTTGAGAACAAAGAATACAAATCAGCCATTGCAATGGTTCACTCAAGATTCTCCACCAATACTCAGCCCAGCTGGAACAGAGCTCATCCCAACAGATTTATCGTTCACAACGGAGAGATAAATACCATAAAGGGAAATGCGGATAAGATGCTGGCAAGAGAAGAGACCATGCATACAAATGTATTTTCCGATGAGGATATGACCAAGGTGCTTCCTGTTATTTCAAGTAAGGGTTCCGACTCCGCAATGCTTGATAACACTTTGGAATTTCTTGTAATGAGTGGAATGGAACTGCCTCTTGCAATGGCAATGATGATTCCCGAGCCCTGGGCGCATAATGAGACTCTTTCTCAGGAGGAGAGAGACTTCTACCAGTATTATGCAACCATGATGGAGCCCTGGGACGGCCCCGCGTCCATCCTGTTTTCTGACGGTGATGTCATGGGCGCGATCCTTGACAGAAACGGTTTAAGACCTTCCAGATATTATGTAATGGATGACAACAGACTTATCCTTTCCTCTGAGGTAGGTGTTCTTGATATAGATGAGAGCCATGTCCTTAAAAAGGAAAGACTCCATCCCGGCAAGATTCTTTTGGTGGATACAAAGGAAAAGAGAATAATATACGATGAGGAGATCAAAGAGAGATATGCATTCGCAAAGCCCTACGGTGAATGGCTCGACAGTAATCTCACACTTTTATCTGATATAAAGATTCCCAATAAGAGAGTTCCTGTGATAACCACAGAGGAGAGAAAGAGACTTCAGAAATCCTTCGGTTACACCTGGGAAAATTACCATGACAGCATTCTTACCATGGCAAGAGACGGATCTGAAGCAATCGGATCCATGGGTGTTGATACTCCCATAGCATCTCTCTCCGGAGAATATCAGCCTCTGTTTTACTATTTCAAGCAGCTCTTCGCTCAGGTTACCAATCCTCCCATTGACGCACAGAGAGAGGAAATTGTAACTTCCAGAACCGTGTATGTGGGAAAGAACGGTAATCTCTTGGAGGAGAAGCCCGAGAACTGCCATGTGCTCAAGATCAACAATCCCATCCTTAACGATCTTGACATGCTTAAGATTCTTAATATGAAAAAAGAAGGCTTCAAGGTAGCAAAGGTATCAATCCTTTTCTACAAGAGCACACCCATGAAGAGAGTTCTCAATCATCTTTTTGTGGAAGTGGACAGAGCCTACAAAGAGGGTGCCAACATCCTTGTATTGTCAGACAGAGGTGTGGATGAAAACCACGTGGCTATTCCTTCACTCCTTGCTGTCGCTGCGGTACATAAGCACCTTGTAGAAACAAGAAAATGTACTGCAATGTCTCTTATACTTGAGTCCGCAGAGCCTGTTGAAGTTCATCACTTTGCAACACTTTTGGGCTTCGGTGCATCGGCAATAAACCCCTATCTTGCCCATGCCACCATCGCTGAACTTGTGGACAATGAATTACTTGAAAAAGATTATTATGCTGCTGTTGACGATTACGATAAGGCTATTCTTTTCGGTATCGTAAAGATCGCTTCCAAGATGGGTATTTCCACCATCCAGTCATATCAGGGAAGTAAGATTTTCGAGGCCCTCGGTATTTCCGAAGAGGTTATAAACGAGTACTTCCCCGGAACCGTATCAAGAATCGGTGGTATCACTCTTGAGGATATCGGAAGAAGCGCAGACGAACAGCACAGCAGAGCCTTCGATCCCTTGGGGCTTGATACGGATTTGGAGCTTACCGCTTTGGGACGTCATAAATTAAGAAGTCAGGGTGAGCACCACAGATATAATCCCCGGACCATCCATATGCTTCAGAGTGCCACCAGAGAGGGAGACTACGATAAATTCAAGCAGTATTCCAAAATGGTGGATGATGAGAGAACAGGTTATCTGAGAAGCCTTTTTGATTTTGCATATCCTGACAAGAAAGTTCCTCTTGATGAAGTTGAGAGTGAAGATTCCATTGTAACAAGATTTAAAACAGGAGCCATGTCCTACGGTTCCATTTCGGAGGAAGCTCATACAACTCTTGCCATTGCCATGAACAGACTTCACGGAAAGTCCAACAGCGGTGAGGGTGGCGAGAGTCATGAGAGAATCCTCACAGCAGGTACTTTGGTTGATATGAATTCTGCCATCAAGCAGGTGGCAAGCGGAAGATTCGGCGTAACAAGCCGATATCTCGTAAGTGCCAAAGAGATACAGATTAAGATGGCTCAGGGCGCAAAGCCCGGTGAAGGCGGACATCTTCCCGGCAAGAAGGTTTACCCCTGGATTGCAAAGACAAGACATTCAACACCTGGCGTGAGCCTTATATCTCCTCCCCCTCATCATGATATCTATTCCATTGAGGATCTGGCTCAGCTTATATACGACCTTAAAAATGCCAATAAGGATGCTCGTATTTCTGTAAAACTTGTATCCGAGGCGGGAGTGGGAACTGTTGCAGCCGGTGTTGCAAAGGCCGGTGCAGGGGTTATCCTTATTTCCGGTTATGACGGAGGTACAGGTGCAGCTCCTTTAAGTTCCATTCACAATGCAGGTCTTCCCTGGGAGCTTGGTCTCAGTGAGACACATCAGACTCTTATTGCAAACGGCTTGAGAAATCAGGTTGTGATAGAGACAGACGGTAAGCTTATGTCCAGCCGTGATGTTGCAATTGCAGCTATTCTCGGAGCTGAGGAATTCGGTTTTGCCACAGCACCCCTTATCACCTTGGGATGCGTTATGATGAGAGCCTGCCAGTCCGACACCTGCCCTATGGGTGTGGCTACACAGAATCCCGAACTTAGAAAGAGATTCGCAGGCAAGCCCGAATACGTGGAAAACTTCATGCGCTTTATCGCAAGAGGTTTGAGAGAGATAATGAGTGAGCTCGGTGTAAGAACCGTTGCCGAGCTTGTGGGAAGAACAGATCTTTTGAAGATGAAGGATAAGCTTTCCGATAAGGAAGGCCGTCTCGATCTTTCGGGCATCCTTCTTGATATGTCTAAGAATGACAGAAAAGATATGATATTCGATCCCGCAAAGGTTTATGATTTCAAGCTTGAGGCTACCAAGGATGAGAGCGTTCTCCTTAAGTCAGCTGATATTAAGAAAGCGATAACAAAGGGAGAAAAGGCAACTGCGAAAGTAAGCTTAAAGAGCGTGGACAGAACCTTTGGCACTCTTTTGGGTGCTGAGATTACAAGAAACAATCCCGAAGGATTAAAAGAGGATACCATCACCGTTAACTGTGACGGTTCCGGCGGACAGAGCTTCGGCGCATTTATCCCCAAGGGACTTACCCTTGTTCTTTCCGGAGATTCCAACGATTACTTCGGTAAGGGACTTTCCGGCGGAAAACTTATTGTCAGGGCACCTAAGGAAGCGGCATACGACCCTCATGAAAATATTATAATAGGAAACGTTGCTCTTTACGGTGCTACCTCAGGTAAGGCATTTATAGCAGGTAAAGCCGGCGAGCGTTTCAGTATAAGAAATTCAGGTGCAATATGTGTCTGCGAGGGCGTAGGTGAGCACGGATGCGAATACATGACCGGTGGTACTGCGGTAATCTTGGGAGAGACAGGTAAAAACTTTGCCGCAGGTATGAGCGGCGGTATCGCTTATGTACTTGACGAGGGCAATAAGCTCTACAGAAACCTTAACAAACAGCTGGTGGAGATGGAGAGGCTTGAGAAGAAGGAAGATATCGAAGCACTTCGCTCCATTATCGAGGAACATGTAAAATA
>JAILPU010000082.1 GCA_024699395.1 Lachnospiraceae bacterium
CATCACTTATGGAGGCAAGATATATAGGCGATGATATAGAAATCGTTGTATCAAAGCTTTTGGCGGAAGAAGAAAATGATGTCGAGAGAGCGGAACGGGGCATTATTTTTATCGATGAGATAGATAAAATTGCCAAGAAGAAGAATACCACCTCAAGAGATGTGAGCGGAGAAAGTGTTCAGCAGGGAATGCTTAAGCTCCTTGAGGGAGCGGATGTGGAAGTCCCCGTGGGTGCCAATTCCAAAAATGCCATGGTGCCTTTGGCCACAGTGAACACAAGGAACATTCTTTTTATATGCGGCGGAGCTTTCCCGGATCTTGAGACCATAATAAAAGAAAGACTTAAGAAGACTACCTCCATAGGTTTTAATTCCGAACTTAAGGATAAGTATGATAATGACAAGGCAATACTCAGCAAAGTGACGGTTGAGGATATCAGAAAATTTGGTATGATTCCCGAGTTCATCGGCCGTCTTCCCATTGTATTTACTCTCGAACCCTTGAGTGAGGATATGATGGTAAAGGTTTTGAAGGAGCCTAAGAATGCCATTATCAAGCAGTATTGCAGGCTTCTTGAATTCGACGAGGTTAAACTTGATTTTACAGAGGATGCCTTGAGAGCCATTGCCAAAAGAGCGATGGAGAAGGATACCGGCGCAAGAGCGCTAAGATCCATTATCGAAGAGATCATGCTGGATATCATGTATGAGATACCCAAGGATGACAATATAGGAACCGTTACAATAACAAAGGAATATATTGAGGGGAACGGTGCGCCTGTTATAGGTATAAGAAACGGAATGTCTGTGAAAACAGCAGTTACTGAAGAAAATTCATAAAGAAGAGGATTTAAAAAATGGACAACAGAAGACCGGAAGGCCGTAAGACCACTCATGTGGGCGGTACGGGTAGCGTTAACAAAAGGGGACAGGGACTGGGAACGGGCCCTGTGGGAACAGGAACAGGAAGAAAAAACAGTCAGTCATTTTCTTCGAACGGTGCATATAACACCGGAATCGGCAGTGAGAGAACAACCCGTGCCGGAAGTGGCAGATTGGGATTTGTGGTAGTTTTAATTGTTTTACTGTTACTTGGAGGAAAAACAGGACTGTCAGGTCTCCTTACCGGAGGCGATTCTTCCTACGATACCCAGTCGGGTGTAAGCACATCCCAGCAGGGAGCCGATCTTTTGGGAAGTTTTGCAAGTTCAATACTGGGTGGAAGCCAGACCTCCAACTATGTTACCCAGTCAGTGGGTTCTCAGAGTCAGTCCCAGAGTGCGGTTCTTAATACCGAGGTAGACCCCTCGGCCAGATCCAAATTCTACACACCCGTGGGAAACGGTGACGATACAATTACCATAATGGTATTTATGTGCGGAACCGACCTTGAGTCAAGAAGCGGAATGGCTACCGCCGATATGGTGGAGATGACCAAGGCTGAATTAAGTGACAAGATCAATCTTATCATATATACCGGTGGCTGCAAAAAGTGGCAGAACAATGTGGTAAGCAATTCCGTTAACCAGATATACCGCGTCAAGGACGGCGGCCTTACATGCCTTGAAAGCGATATGGGCAATAAAGCCATGACCGATCCCAACACCCTTGTGGAATTTGTCAATTATTGTAACAAGAATTTCCCTGCTGACAGAAAAGAACTTATTTTCTGGGATCATGGCGGCGGATCTCTTACAGGATACGGTTATGATGAGAAAAACGGAAACGGAACTTCCATGACACTGGCCGGTATCAATCAGGCAATGAAGAGCGTGGGTACCAAGTTTGATTTTATCGGATTTGATGCATGCCTTATGGCAACAATGGAAAATGCACTTATGCTTACCGATTATGCCGATTATCTTATAGCCAGTGAGGAGACGGAGCCCGGTGTGGGTTGGTATTACACAAACTGGCTTACCAAGCTTTCACAGAATACCTCAATGCCCACTGTTGAGATCGGTAAAAATATAATTGATGATTTTGTGGATGTATGTAATTCCAAGTGTCCCGGACAGAAAACAACTCTTTCCATAGTGGATCTCAGTGAGCTTCAGAATACAGTTCCTTCTGAACTTACAGATTTCGCAAAGGCTACCAATGAGCTTATCCGCAATAAGGAATACTCAAAGGTTTCCAAGGCCAGAAACAAGACAAGAGAGTTCGCTCAGTCTTCAGCCATCGATCAGGTGGATTTGGTGAACCTTGTCAATAATATGGGAACCGAATCGGGGGAAGAGCTTTCAAAGGTTATCCTCAATGCGGTTAAATACAACAGAACTTCTTCATCCATTACAAATGCCAACGGAATTTCCATTTACTTCCCTTACAAGAAGGCATCCAAAGTAAAACAGGCGGTTTCCACCTACAATGCTATCGGAATGGACAGCGAATACTCCAAGTGTATTGCGGAGTTTGCAAGCCTTGAGGCCTGCGGTCAGGCTTCTTCACAGGGCGCTACCACACCTGTTTCTTCACTTTTCGGTTCTGTAGGCAGTGGACAGTCCTCCAATACGGATATGATTTCCGGACTTCTTTCCGGTTTCCTTGGTAGCGGAATGTCCGGTGGAATCGATCTTGGAGATATTCTTTCCATGAGGGAAATGTCAGCTGAAAGTACCGAAGAGTACATTAAGGACAATTATTTTGACGGAACTCTTCTTACATGGAAGGATAAGGACGGCGAAAAGGTTATCGAGCTTCCCGAGAAAATGTGGGATCTTGTAAATGACGTGGAGCTTAATGTTTTTGTGGATGACGGTGAGGGATACATCGATCTTGGTCTTGACAATATCCTGGATTACAACGAAGACGGAGATCTTCTTTACTCCTTTGATAATTCCTGGCTTTCATGGGATTCTCAGGTTGTCCCCTTCTATCACATGGAGACTGTTGACGGTGTGACCACCGGATATATCCCTGCATTCCTTAACGGAGACAGAGTTCAGATTATTGTTGTATTTGACGATGAGCATCCTTCAGGTTATGTTGCAGGTGCTTCATACGATTACAGAAATAATGAGACCGAAGCAATCTCCAAGAATATGCTTCCCGTAAATCCCGGAGATAAGATTGACTTCGTATGCGATTACTACACCTATGACGGAGAATATGATGATTCATACTATCTCGGCGAAACCCTTACCGTAGGAGATGAGATTGTTCTCGGAAATATTGATCTTGGAGATGCCGAGACATCTGTTGCATACAGATTTACCGATATCTACGATCAGCACTATTGGACAGAGAGCTGCAAATAAAAACAAAAATAATCATAATGCTGCAATATAATAACAATAGGGCAGCATTATGATTGGAACTAATACCCGGGACAAAAATATGCAAATATATGAAAATGTTGCCCGGAGGGGGATTATGGACAGAGCGAGTATAATAAGATCTTTACAAAATGAGTTTAACAAAAACAGTTTACCAGATATAAAGGAATATGATCCCAACGGCTCATTTGACGAGTCCACGGGCACTTTTTACGGGCTTACGGGCCGCAGGCAGATAATGAATGCCGAGGCTGAAAATGCCATCAGGTATTTTAAGGGGGCACTTCAGGAATTGTCCATGGACAAAGCATCCACAGAGGATCATATAAAGGCTGTATACTGCTCCATTGCCATTGAGGCTATCTCCAGAACATTGGAGAGCGAAAACAGTCAAAATTAACGGTATTTAGTTTGAAAATTGACTGCTCTTGTTAACAAAAATGTAATAAATTAAATGGCTTCAAGGTGCCGAAACCCTTGAAAAACAGCATATGACGCCAAAAATATACAAAGAAAGACATGATTTGACAAAACAATGCAAATTATGTCTTTTTTGTTACGGCAAACAAAAAAACACAAAAAAACGCAAAAAAAAATCTTTTACATCGTAGACTATTTGTATATACTATACGCAAGGGTTCAGAAAAGACCCGTGTAAGTTGGGATGCAACAGAAACTATTCTGTTGCTGTTTAGTAGCGAAAGGGGTTATTACATGAAAAAACTAAAGTCATTCCTCGGTCTTCTGATGGCAGGTGTTTTCACGTTTACCGGTGTTGTAAGTGATGCCGGCGCACTTACCGTTCAGGCTAAGACACAATCCGGTTCCGCTCAGTACAGAAGCGTTCTGTATTACGGAGACTGGTCAATCTACGATGGACAGGAAAAATATTTTCCTTCCAAGATCAATGCCAAGAATATTACACATTTGAATTTCGCATTCATGGACGTTGATGCTTCCGGAAATCTTGTATTCACTGATGAGTACGCAGATTCCCAGGCTATCATGGACGGCGAATCATATAACGATGCCGGTGCTTACAACGGCGTTTTGGGTGCTATGTCGATCTTAAGATCCAAGAACCCCAACGTTAAAATCGGTATTTCAGTCGGCGGTTGGACAAGATCCGGTGATTTCACCACCATCGGTAAGAGCAGTTCACTCCGCAAGACTTTCGCAAAGAATGTAACCAAGTTTGTAGACGATCTCGGATTCGATTTCGTTGATATCGACTGGGAGTATCCTACAGACTATCGTGATCCCGACCCTAAAGGAAACGGTGTAAGCATTGACGAGGGTTGCCACGGTGCACCTGAAGACGGCGAAAACTTCGTTCTTCTTATGGAAGATATCAGAAGTGAACTTGATAAGCTTGAAGCTTCAAACGGCAAGCACTACGAGCTTTCAAGTGCAATGAGTGCTTCACCTTCATTCATGGATGTTATCGATTATAAGAGACTTCTTAAGTCTGCAGATTTCGTTAACATGATGACATATGATATGAATGGTGCATGGGCTGATTTCACCGCACATCATACCGCTCTTTATACCAATCCCAAGTATGACAAGAGCACAATGGCCGGTGCAGCTCTTTCGGTTGACAGCACTATCAAATATCTTAAGCAGAAATACGGTTCAAACATCGACTACTCACAGATCGTTGTCGGTGTAGCTCCTTACACAAGAGGATGGGGCGGCGTTCAGAGTAACGGACTTGATTCTTCAAATCCCGGTCTTTATGCAAATGCAACTCCCAATTCAGTACTTGATTCCGCTAACGATACCACAAGCGGAACATTCCAGTACAGAGAGCTTTCAAAGTTAAAGAGCATGTACAACCTTACCGAGTATTACGATGAGGTAGCTGAAGCTCCTTATCTTTACAATGCATCAACAGGATATTTCTTCACTTATGATAATGCAAGAAGTATCAAAGCTAAGGGACAGTACGTAAGAAATAACGGTCTCGGCGGACTTATCTGCTGGATGGCAGCATCAGACGATGCTTCAAGTACCATCACAACCGCTATGAAAGATTCTCTCTTCGGCTCAAGCTCTATTCCCGAGAATGAGATCCTTACATCTGCACCCAATGTATCAATCACACCTACAGCAAGCGGTAAGCAGTACTGCTTCGTATTTAAGAACAATGAGAACGCTACAGCTTCAAATGCTCCTTTAAAGGTTGCAGAGAAGTTTAAACAGACAGTTATGAATCCTACAGTTTACATCACCTTCAAGAGTGGTGCAAAGGCTGTAAGCGGAATCGAAGCAGGAAGCTTCAAGAACGATGGAAACACAGTTGTTGTAGATCTTTCCGGAGTATATGCAGCAAAGGCCCTGGGAGCAGGAAAGTCACACACCTTCTATATCACTGTTGATAAGGATGCAGATGTTTCCGATATCGCTTCAATCTATGTTTCACAGAAGATAACAACAGACCTTCCCGAATTTGGAAAGGCACTTGTATACGGCAATAATTCAGCACCTACTGCAGCACCTACTCAGGCGCCTACAGCTAAGCCTTCAAAGGCACCCACTGCAGCACCTACAGCTAAGCCTTCAAAGGCACCCACTGCAGCACCCACACAGGCACCTACAGCTAAGCCTTCAAAGGCACCTACTGCAGCACCCAGCCAGGCACCTACAGCTAAGCCTTCAAAGGCACCCACTGCAGCACCTACACAGGCACCTACAGCTAAGCCTACTGCAAAGCCTACCTCAGCTCCCAATCCCGGAAACGAGTGGGCAGAAGGAAATACTTATACAAGAGGAACAGTAGTTTCTTACAATGGAAGCAATTATGAGTGTATCGTTACTCATACAGCATATGTTGGCGCAAACTGGACACCTGACACTACTCCCACACTTTGGAAGCAGGTTGCAGGAAGTGTAGCTC